>NZ_JAALDN010000086.1 GCF_014144855.1 Dietzia maris
GGGAGAGTAGGTCACCGCCGAACACAACTTCATGACCAGCGGGAGGGACTATATGTTCCTCCCGCTGGTCGCATTTGTACCCTTCTACCCACTCCAGTGCCGGTCTGCCCGGCGCACGTAAGGTGAACGACGTGAACGAACCTCGGTCCGAGAACACCGACCGCTCGCCCCGACGCGGCGACCGCGACGTACCCCGCCGGGGAGATCGGGTGCCACAGGAGCGTCGGAGAGACAACAGCTCGTACGGCGAGCGTCGCGGAAAGCGGTACGACGGCTCGGAGACAGGCCGGTCGGACGGTGCGAAGCAGGCCGATCGACAGGATGCACGTCCGCGTTCCGCCGGCGACGACACCGCACGCCGCGGTGCCGCCTCTGACGGGGGAAGCGGTCCCCGGCGGGCCCCCGTCGGCGGTCGCGGCGGCGGAAATCGACGCGACGGCGGAGACCGACGCGGAGCCGGCGCCCCGGGCGGAGCCCGGCGGGGTGGCCGTACCGGAGACGACCGTAGATCGGAAGGTCGTCCCGGTCAGGAGGCACGCCAGGCGGCCAGAGCTGACGAGCCGCAGCTCCCCGATGACATCGAGGCCGCCGACCTCGACCTCGAGATCCGTCGTGACCTGCGCAGTCTGGACAAGTCCAACGCCGAGTCCGTGGCCAAGCACATGGTGGCGGCGATGTACCTCGTCGACGAAGACCCGCAGCTCGCGCTCGCGCACGGTCGCGCGGCCAAGAACAGGGCCGGGCGCATCGGTGTCGTCCGGGAGACCCTCGGTGTGTTGGCGTACCGCGCCGGCGAATGGTCGGAAGCGTTGAGCGAACTCCGGGCGGCCCGCCGGATCTCCGGCGGGCCGGGCCTGCTGGCGATGATGGCCGATTGCGAACGAGGCCTCGAGAGGCCCCAACGTGCCATCGAACTGGCCCGTGGAGAGGAATCCCGGTTGCTCGAAGGTGACGAGCTCATCGAACTCCGCATCGTGGAGGCCGGTGCCCGGGTGGACATGGGCCAGTTGGACGCTGCCCTGGTGACCCTCCAGGACGCCGGCCTCGACAAGGACGCCCGCGGTGAGTCCGCGGCGCGTCTCGACTACGCCTACGCCGAGGTGCTGCTCGTCGCCGATCGCAAGAAGGAGGCGGCCGACTGGTTCGGTCACGCCGTCACCGCGGACCCCGAGCAGACCACCGACGCGGAGGCGCGTCTCGCGGAGCTCGAGGCGTAGGTCAGTTGAGCTCCCTTTCGCTGGCCGCACGGCACGACGCCCTACTCGTCGATCTCGACGGCACTCTCATCCGCGGTAGCCAGCCGATCCCGGGGGCCGCGGAGGCGCTCGCGAACGCGGGGCTCCCCGTGGTCTACGTGACGAACAACGCGAGCCGCTCGCCCAGGGACACCGCCGACCATCTTCGGTCGCTCGGCTTCTCCGCCGGTGCCGACGACGTCATGACCAGCGCGCAGGCCGCGGTGGTGATGGCTGCGGACCATGTCGATCCCGGTGCCAGGGTCCTGGTGGTGGGACACGACAGTTTCCGCGACCTCGCCCGGCAGGCCGGGTACGAGGTCGTCCTGTCCGCCGACGGCGATCCGGAGGTCGTCCTGCAGGGACTGTCCCGGGAACTGACCTGGTCGGATCTGGCCGAGGGATGTCTGGCGATCCGTCGGGGTGTGCCCTGGGTCGCGTCCAACGTGGACGCCACGTTGCCCACCGAACGAGGCCTGCTCCCCGGGAACGGGTCCCTGGTCGCCGCCCTCCGTGCGGCGACCGATCGCGAGCCCCTGGTCGCGGGCAAACCGGCCGCCGGCGTGTTGACCGCCGCCGCGGATCTGGTCGGTTCCACCCGCCCGCTGGTCATCGGTGACCGCCTCGATACGGACATCCAGGGTGCGGTCGCCGCCGGGATGCCGTCGCTCATGGTGCTGACCGGCGTCCACGGCGTCGACGATCTCCTGGTCGCGGATCCCGACAGCCGGGCCACCTACCTGGCGGACGATCTCTCCGCACTGTCTGCCTCGGCGGAGGCCAGCCGGATCGACGCCGCAGTGGAGTTGGACGGAACGGTCGAGAACGGTGCCCTGCACCTGGCCAGCGCGCCGGAGGCGCTCGATCGGCTCGATCTCGCCCGTGCGGTGGTCAGACTGGCGTGGCGTCACGAGTCGAAGGCATTCCGGGCGGCCGACGAGGGTCTGCGATCCCGGCTGGCGGGTGCAGGCCTCGGCGTCGGCTAGCGTGTAGGCCGTGACGACCCCCGGACCACAGCCACGCCCCGGGCCCGCGGGCCCCGACACCGACGAACTCCGCTCGACGTTCGACGATCTGCTCGCCGATTCCGTCGGGGGCCAGGGCGCTGGACCGGACGGCTCATCTGTCCGGGACGACCAGGTGGCCGCCCTCGACGCCGCCCACGAGCTCCTCGCGCTGGCGCTGACGGCGCTGGACAGTCGGCGCTGATGGTCGCGAAGCGGATGCGGCTGGACGCCGAACTGGTTCGCCGCAAGATCTGTGACAGTCGGGAACGCGCCCGTGATCTCATCGATTCCGGGCGCGTGATCGTCAACGGGGTGGCAGCCACCAAGCCCGCGACCCAGGTCGAACCGACCACATCGATCGCGCTCACCGCCTCCGATGAACCGGACTGGGCATCCCGCGGAGCCCACAAACTGGTCGGAGCCCTCGAGGCGTTCTCCGACGTGCCGGTCTCCGGAGCTCGGTGTCTCGACGCAGGCGCGTCGACCGGCGGGTTCACCGATGTCCTGCTCTCGCGTGGCGCCACCCGCGTCGAGGCGGTGGACGTGGGGTACGGACAGTTGGTGTGGCGCCTGCGCAGCGACGAGCGCGTGGGCGTGCACGACAAGACCAACGTCCGCTCCCTGACCCCGGACGACATCGGTGGCCCGGTGGACCTCGTGGTCTCCGACCTGTCGTTCATCTCGCTCGCACTCGTCCTGCCCGCGCTCGCAGCGTGCGTGCGCCCGGGAGGCGACCTGTTGCCGATGGTCAAGCCCCAGTTCGAGGTGGGCCGCGAGCGTGTCGGCCAGGGCGGTGTGGTGCGCGACCCGGCACTGCGGATCGAGGCGGTCACCGGTGTCGCCCGGGCTGCCGCGGCACTCGGACTGGAGCCGCTGGGATGCGTCGCCAGCCCGCTCCCCGGCCCGTCCGGGAACGTCGAGTACTTCCTCCACCTCCGTAAGGTCGGCGCGGGAGAGCGACTCGAGATGAGCGCCGAGGCGCAGCAGGCCATACGGACGGCAGTAGAGGAGGGCCCGCAATGAACGGCACGCCCGGACCGGTGCACTCGCGCAGGATCCTGCTCGTCCCCAACGTCGCCCGGCAGGACATCGTCGCCACCGTCGCCCAGATGGTCAACGCGTGCGCGACCAGGGGCATCGCGGTACGGATGGTGGAGGGCACCAGCGAGAGCGTCGCCACGGGGGCGGGCGTGGAGACGGTCCCTGACATCCCCGAGGCCGCCGAAGGGTGTGAACTCGTCCTGGTCCTCGGTGGTGACGGCACGTTCCTGCGCGCCTGCCAGTACGCCAACGCCGCGGACGTGCCGATCCTGGGGGTCAATCTCGGACACATCGGCTTCCTCGCCGAGTCGGAGGTCTCCTCGCTCAGTGGCGTCGTCGAGCAGATCGCGGCGAAGGACTACAGGGTGGTCGAACGGATGACGGTGGAGGCCACCGTCATCCACGGGGACACCGTCCTGGCCCGGGACTGGGCACTCAACGAAGTCAGCATCGAGAAGGTCTCCCGGCAGGGCGTCCTCGAGGCGTCCGTGGAGATCGACGGCCGACCGGTCAGTGACTACGGCTGTGACGGCATGTTGGTCTCCACGCCGACCGGGTCGACCGCCTACGCGTTCTCGGCCGGCGGGCCGATCGTCTGGCCCGAACTCGACGCCATCCTCGTGGTCCCCAACAACGCCCACGCGCTGTTCGCCCGTCCGATGGTCGTGGCACCCTCCTCCAGGGTCGCGGTGGAGACCGGGGTGCATTCCGGCCCGGCAGTGGTGGTGGTGGACGGACGACGCCTCGTCGACGTCCCGCCGGGCAGCCGGGTCGAGGTGGTGCGGGGCGCGCGCCCGGTCAAGTGGGTCCGACTGGACGACTCGCCGTTCACCGACAGACTGGTCACGAAGTTCGAACTGCCCGTCACCGGGTGGCGTGGGCGGTCCGCTGTCCGGCCCCTCACCTAGGGTGGGTGCGTGCTCACGGAACTTCGGATCAGCGGCCTCGGCGTCATCGACGAGGCCGTGGCCGATTTCTCGCCCGGGCTGTCGGTGCTCACCGGCGAGACCGGCGCGGGCAAGACGATGGTGGTCACGGGACTGAGGCTCCTGGCCGGAGGGCGCGCGGACCCCGGGCGTGTCCGGCGCGGTGCGGAGAAGGCACTCGTCGAAGGGCGCTTCGACCTGGCCGCGACGGTCACCATGGACGCCGCCGACCGACGCGACCTCGACGAGTTGCTCGAGGACACCGACGTCGAACTCGACGAGGACGGCAGTGTCATCGCCGCACGCCGGGTGGGTGCGGACGGCCGTTCGCGTGCCCGGCTCGGGGGGAGGTCTGTCCCCGCCGGGACCCTCGCCCGCTTCTGCGCGCCGGTGCTGGCCGTGCACGGCCAGAACGATCAGCTGCGTCTGCTCCGTCCGGACAGGCAGCGAGACGCCGTCGACGCCCACGGTGGGGACGAGGCGCGGGCGGCCCTCGACGCCTACCGCGACACCTATCGGCTGTGGCGGGACGCCGAGCGTTCACTGGCGGAGCGCACCGGTCGGGCTCGTGAGCTGGCCCGGGAAGCCGACCTGCTGCGGATGGGACTCGAGGAGATCGATGCCCTGGGGCCCGAGCCCGGGGAGGAGGCCGAACTCGACGCCCGCATCCGCCGACTCACCGATTCCGAGGAACTGCGAGAGGTCGCGGGGCAGGCCCACGACGTCCTCGCCGGTGACGGCGAGACCAGCGAGCCGGTGGTGGGCGTCCTCGACCAGTTGCGGCACCGTCTGGCCGCTGCCGGTGACCCCGCGCTCGACCCGATCGCCACCAGCATCGGCCAGGCCGTCGCGGCGCTCGGAGATGCCGCGACCGAGCTCGGCCTGTACCTGGCCGAGCTGCCGGTCGACGCGGCGGTCCTCGACTCGGCATTGGAACGACGCCACGACCTCAGGGCGTTGACCCGGAAGTACGGCACCGATGTCGACGACGTGCTCGCGTGGGCGGACAGGGCCCGTACGCGGCTCGGTGAGGTCGACACCTCCGACTCCGCCGTCGCCGAACTCCGTTCCACCGTGGAGCGCCTCGCTGCCGAACTCGACGAGCGCGGAGCCACACTGACGCGCATCCGACGCGCCGCCGGGGACGATCTCGCCGAGAGGGTGTCCGCCGAGCTGGCAGAGCTGTCGATGGGCGGGGCCCGGCTCGTGGTCCGGGTCACCCGATCAGGCGAAGGCCTCGACGGCGCCTCGGAGTCGGGTCTCGACGACGTCGAGCTGGCGCTCGACGGGCCGTCGGGCATCGTCCCGCTCGGCCGAGGCGCGTCGGGAGGCGAGCTGTCGAGGGTGATGCTCGCGCTCGAGGTGGTGCTGGCCGAGAGATCCGGGGGAGGGACCCTGGTGTTCGACGAGGTCGACGCGGGAGTGGGCGGCCGGGCGGCGTTGAGCATCGGTAAGCGGCTGGCCAGACTGGCCAGAACCCACCAGGTCATCGCGGTGACCCACCTCGCCCAGGTCGCGGCGTACGCCGACACGCACCTGGTCGTGCACAAGGACACCGGCGCCGGGGGATCGGACGGGGTCGTCTCCGGGGTCACGGCGGTCGCCGACTCCGATCGGGTGACCGAACTCGCCCGGATGCTCGCCGGTATGGAGGACACCGACACAGGTCTGGCACATGCGCGGGAGTTGCTGGAGAAGGCACAACGGGAAAAGTCTCAAGCTCAAGTCGACCGTTAATCCGACACGCCGGGCAGACCTCCCTGGTCACGTGAATCACACGCGTGATACTCGGCGCATGAAGATGTCGGGTCTGCTCAGCCGCCGTTCCACTGACCTCGCCGGTGTCGTGGGCACCGTCCGCCAGATCGAGGTGGGGTCACAGGTCCCCAGGAAGCTCGGCGCCAAGGACGTCGCCGTGCTCGATCTCAACCGCGCGCCCGCCGACACCGCCCGCGCTCTCGTCGACGCCGGGGTGGCGGCAGTGGTGCACGTGCCCCGTCAGGGGGAGGAGATGCTCCCCCGCGCCGCGTTCCGGATCCTCGCCGCGTCGACGATCCCGGTCATCGAGGACGCGGACCTGTCCGGGGTCGCCGACGGGACCCGGGTGCGGATCGACGACGGTGTCGTCTACTCGGTCAAGTCGGAGGACGAGATCACGAGCGGCCGCGAGGTGGACTCGGCCACGCTCCTCGCCGAGGTGGACACCGCGAAGAGCGGGTACGTCGAGTCGGCGCTGGCGCACCTGGCCAACGCCACCGAGTTCCTCAGCCTCGAGCACCCGCTGCTGCTGGACGGCGAGGGCCTCCCGTCGATCGACGTCGACTTCACCGACCGCCATGTCGTGGTGGTCACCGGTGACGCGGCCGCGCGCGGCCAGCTCGCCGAGCTCAAGCCGTTCATCCGGGAGTACCGACCGCTGCTGGTCGGCGTGGGTGCCGGCGCGGAGTTCCTGCGCTCCGCTCGGCTGACGGCCGACGTCGTCGTCGCGACCCCCACGGACGTGTCCGACGAGGTCCTCACCGACGGCGCCGTCCTGGTGGTGCCCGCCGACCGCGACGGGCGCGCGGAGGGCCTCGAGAGGATCACAGAGCTCGGACTGGGGGCCACGACATTCCCCGCCGCCGCGACCGCGAGGGACATGGCGCTGCTGCTGGCCTACCACGGGGGCGCCGAGATGATCGTGGTGACCGGCGACGACAGGGGGCTCGAGAACGCGTTCCGCGACTCGTCCGCGCCCTCGTCCACGATGGTCGACACGACCGTCTCCTCCCGCTTGGTCCACGCCGACGCCTGCGCGACCCTGTACCGGTCTCGTGGCGCCGGGATCGGACTCGCCCTGGTCGTGCTCGCCGCCCTGATCGCGGTGGCCGCGGTCGTGGTGGCTCGCGACGCCGCCGCGGACCTGCTCATCTGGGCCGTCGAGACCTGGAACTCCTTCGCGCTCTGGGTCCAGGGGCTCTTCCGTTGATCTCCCTGCGTCGCCACGTCCTGACGCTGGTGGCCGTCTTCCTCGCTCTCGCGGTGGGGGTCGTCCTCGGGTCGACGTCCGTGGCGACGTCCATCAGGGACGCGGTGGTCGAGCGTGAGGAGACGACGGCGGCGCGGCTCGAGGCGTCGCAGGACGATCTGGCCGCGGAGCGGCTCGCCGTCGACCGACTCGACTCGCTGGCGGGAGACCTCACCCCGGCCGTCGTGGACGGTCGGCTCGACGGGAGGCCGGTCCTGACGATCGTGGCACCCGGCGCCTCCGACGAGGACGTCTCGGCGGCCCGCGAGGTCATCGACGCCGCCGGCGGGATCGACGCCGGCCGCGTCACCCTGACGGACATGGCCGTCGACCCGGAGGCGGACGCGGAACTCCAGGCGCTCGTCGCGAACCTGCCCATCGGCACCGCCCCGGCCGCTGATGCGGACCTCGGTACCCAGCTGGGCACGGCGCTCGGTCGCGCGGGGCTGCTGCGCGCCGAGGACGCGGAACCGCACCTCGAGGACGACGACCGGGAAACGGTCCTCACCACCCTCGCGGATGCGGGGGTCATCGGCTACGAACCCGGGACCCTTCGGCCCGGACAGCTCGCGTTGGTCGTGACCGGGCCCCGGGACGAGGAATCGACCGGGGTCCGTGTCGCCGCCCTGGCCCGCACCCTCGACGGTGAGGGCGCCGGCGCGGTGGTCGCGGTGCGGACGGGCGACTCCGGGGGACGCGACGCGGTCAGCATCCTGCGGTCCTCGGCGGAGGAGGACGTCTCGACCATCGATGACGCCGGTACCGAGGCGGGACGTCTGGCGACGACGCTGGCGCTGGCGGAGCAGCTCGACGGTGGGCAGGGTCACTACGGGCTGAGGCCGGACGCGACCGCCGCGGCGCCGTCGCTCCCCCCGACGCCGGAGCGGTGATAGCCTGAAGCCCCGTGGGGTGCACCGGAGCCACACCAGCATTCATCCATTCCGGCGTATGGACACGGGAGTCCCCTTGGCACTGAACCGAACCGCATCGCGGTCCGAGACCAAGCACATCTTCGTCACCGGCGGCGTGGCGTCGTCGCTGGGCAAGGGGCTCACCGCCTCGAGTCTCGGGCAGTTGCTCACCGCCCGCGGTCTCCGTGTGACCATGCAGAAGCTGGACCCGTACATCAACGTGGACCCCGGCACGATGAACCCCTTCCAGCACGGCGAGGTGTTCGTCACGGAGGACGGCGCCGAGGCCGACCTGGATCTCGGCCACTACGAGCGGTTCCTCGACCGCGATCTGGACGCGAAGGCCAACGTCACCACCGGGCAGGTGTACTCCGCGGTCATCGCCAAGGAGCGCCGCGGCGAGTACCTCGGTGACACCGTGCAGGTGATCCCGCACATCACTGACGCCATCAAGGACCGCATCATCGCGATGGGCGATTCCGATGACCAGGGGCGCCGCCCCGACGTGGTCATCACCGAGGTCGGTGGGACCGTCGGTGACATCGAGTCCCAGCCCTTCCTCGAGGCGTGCCGGCAGGTCCGCCACGAGGTGGGCCGCGAGAACATCTTCTTCCTGCACGTGTCGCTGGTCCCGTACCTCGCGCCGTCGGGTGAGCTCAAGACCAAGCCCACGCAGCACTCGGTGGCCGCGCTGCGCTCGATCGGCATCGTCCCCGACGGGTTGATCCTGCGCTCGGACCGGGACGTCACCGACGGGCTCAAGGCCAAGATCGCGCTGATGTGCGACGTGGACCTCGAGGGCGTCGTGTCCACCCCGGACGCCCCGAGCATCTACGACATCCCCAAGGTGCTGTTCAACGAGCACCTCGACACGCACGTCATCCGGCGGCTCAACCTGCCATTCCGGGACGTCGACTGGACCGTGTGGGGCGACCTGCTCCAGCGCGTCCACGAGCCGCGCGAGGAGGTCGAGATCGCCCTCGTGGGCAAGTACATCGACCTGCCCGACGCGTACCTCTCGGTCACCGAGGCGCTGCGCGCCGGCGGCTTCGCGCACCACGCCCGCGTCAACATCCGGTGGGTGGAGTCCGACGCCTGCACCACCGAGGCCGGCGCGCGCGAGGCGCTCCGTGGTGTGGACGGCATGCTCATCCCCGGCGGGTTCGGTATCCGGGGGATCGAGGGCAAGCTCGGCGCCATCTCGTGGTCCCGCAAGAACCGCATCCCGCTGCTCGGGCTGTGCCTCGGTCTCCAGTGCTCGGTGATCGAGGCTGCCCGCTCGGTCGGGCTCGAGGGCGCCTCCTCCACCGAGTTCGACCCCGATGCCGAGCACCCGGTCATCTCGACCATGGCCGATCAGGTGGACGCGGTCGCCGGCAACGCCGACCTCGGCGGCACCATGCGTCTGGGCTCCTACCCGGCCACGCTCACCAAGGGCTCGGTCGTGGCCGAGGCGTACGGGTCCACCGAGATCACCGAACGCCACCGCCACCGCTACGAGGTCAACAACGCCTACCGCGACAGGATCGCCGAGTCCGGCCTGCAGTTCTCGGGGACCTCCCCGGACGGGCACCTGGTCGAGTTCGTCGAGTACCCGCGCGAGCATCACCCGTTCTTCGTCGCCACCCAGGCTCACCCGGAGTACAAGTCGCGTCCGACCCGCCCCCACCCGTTGTTCGTCGCGTTCATCAAGGCCGCGCTGGACTACGAGAACGAGATGCGGCTGCCCGTCGAACCGTGGCGCTCCGGTCAGGGCGGGGGCTCCACTCCGGAGACGGTGGACGCGCCGGACGCCAAGACGTCCAGCGTCCGTGCCGACGAGGTGGACACCGAGACGGCCTCCGACCCCCGCGCGGACGGGAGCTGACCGGCGTGTCCGAGCGCGGTGCCCCCGGGACGCACGACTACCGCACCGTCGCGAGCCGTGAGATCTTCGACGGCCGCGTCGTGCGGCTGCGTGTGGACACCCTGACCATGCCGGGCGGGGGCACCGCCGACCGGGAGATCTGCGGGCACGACGACGCCGTCGCGGTGATCGCCCTCGACGACGACGACCGGATCACCCTCGTCCGGCAGTACCGGCACGCCGTGGGGGAGCGACTCTGGGAACTGCCCGCAGGGCTGTGCGACGTCGACGGCGAGGAGCCCTTGGCGACCGCGCGCCGTGAGCTCGCCGAGGAGACCGGTCTCGAGGCCGAGCACTGGCGCCCGGTGATCGAGATGATCCCGTCCCCGGGGTTCTGCACGGAGCGCGTCCACGTGTACCTGGCCACCGGACTCCGGCAGGTCGAGCGCCCGGAGGCGGAGCACGAGGAGGCGGACATGGAGGTCGCGCGCATGCCGTTCGCCGAGGCCGTCGACGCCGTGCTGGACGGCCGGATCGTCAACGGTATCGCCGTGGCCGGCATCCTCGCGGCCCACTCGGTGATCGACCGGTCCTGACGGGATCGGACCCCCGGTGACCTCGGAGGGCGGCGCCACCGTGCAGATCCGCGGGTATCTGGACCACCTCGCCGTCGAGAAGGGGGCCTCGGCCCACACCCTGGCCGCGTACCGCCGCGACCTGGAGAAGTACCACCGCTATCTCGCGGCTTCGGGCGTCGACGACCTGACGTCCGTGACCGAGGCGCACGTGGAGGAGTTCCGCACCCGGTTGGCCACCGCCGACCCGGACGAGGGACGGAAGGCCCTGGCCCCCAGCTCGATCGCGCGGACCATGGCGGCGGTCCGCGGTCTCCACCGGTTCGCCACCCGTGACGGGGTGACCGCCCTCGACGCGGCCGCCGCCGTCACCCCGCCCCGTCCGCCGCGGCGGCTCCCCAAGGCACTGCCGGTCGACCGGATGATCGCGGTGATCGAGGCGGCCGGCGCCACCGAGACGGACACCGACCCCGCACGCCTGCGCGATCGCGCGATGCTCGAGTTGCTCTACGCCTCCGGTGCCCGGGCCGCCGAACTCGTCGGGCTCGACGTCGACGACCTCGACGGTCTCGACCACCCGGACGGTGGAGCGGTGATCCTGCGGGGCAAGGGTGGTAAGGAGCGGATCGTCCCGGTCGGGCGTCCGGCGTGCGAGGCGGTGGGGGCCTATCTGGTGCGTGCCCGACCCGCGCTCGCCACCCGAGGGGGCCCGGCCCTGTTCCTCAACGCCCGCGGTGGGCGCGTCACCAGGCAGACCCT
The DNA here is from genome assembly GCF_014144855.1 of Dietzia maris. Lineage (GTDB taxonomy): Bacteria > Actinomycetota > Actinomycetes > Mycobacteriales > Mycobacteriaceae > Dietzia > Dietzia kunjamensis. Next base: position 11,308 of record NZ_JAALDN010000086.1, read on the forward strand.
GTGGAACGTGGTGTCGGTCGCGGCACGACGCGCCGGTGTGCAGCAGGACGTCTCACCACACTCGTTCCGGCACTCGTTCGCCACCCATCTCCTCGACGGCGGGGCGGACATCCGTGTGGTCCAGGAGCTGCTGGGACACTCCTCGGTCACCACCACGCAGGTGTACACCCTCGTCACCGTCGACACGCTCCGAGAGGTCTGGGCCGAGTGTCACCCCCGGGCACGGTAACGTGACCGTGGATACGGCCCGGCGCGCTCGAGACGGCACGCTCGACACGGCACGGGTGAGACGGCGAGGAGAGGAGATGCGGTGGCGCTGAACACTGGGGCGATGGACCCCGCGTTGTTCTCCCGCGCCGAGCTCCTGGGCGCCGACGACCCGGCGGCCGGCGAGGGGTTCTCCGCGATCCCCGAACCGGAAACACTGTCCTCGCACGGGCCCGCCGTGGTGTTGTCGATGTGCAACCAGAAGGGCGGCGTCGGCAAGACCACCAGCACGATCAACCTCGCGGCGGCACTGGCGGAGTACGGCCGCAGGGTGCTCGTTGTGGATCTCGATCCCCAGGGGGCGCTGTCCGCGGGCCTGGGCATCCCGCACCACCAGCTCGATCTCACCGTCTATAACCTGCTCGTGGACAACTCCGTGTCGACGGAGGAGGTCCTGGTCCGGACCCGTGTCGAGGGCGTGGACCTCATCCCCGCCAACATCGACCTGTCGGCCGCGGAGATCCAGCTCGTCAACGAGGTCGGTCGCGAGCAGGCGCTGGGCCGCGCCCTGTACCCGGTCCTGGACCGCTACGACTTCGTCCTCGTCGACTGCCAGCCGTCGCTGGGCCTGCTCACCGTCAACGCGCTGGCGTGCTCGGACGGCGTGCTCATCCCCATGGAGTGCGAGTACTTCTCGCTGCGCGGGTTGGCGCTGCTGACGGACACGATCGACAAGGTGCGCGACCGCATCAACCCCCGACTGCACCTCACAGGCATCCTCATCACGATGTTCGACCGTCGGACGGTCCACGCCCGCGACGTGCTCAGCCGGGTCGTGGAGGTGTTCGGAGACAAGGTGTTCGACACCCTCGTCACCCGCACCGTCCGGTTCCCGGAGACCACCGTCGCCGGCGAGCCGATCACCACGTGGGCTCCGAAGTCCGCGGGTGCGCAGGCCTACCGCGCCCTGGCGCGCGAGGTCATCCAGCGCGGCAGGTGACCGGGCGGTGACCGGCGTCGGGCCCCCGTCGGGTCAGGACCCGGTCGGGTCGGCGACGGAGGTCGGGGACCCGCGGGCGTTCACCGTCCACCTGACCAACTTCACCGGTCCGTTCGACCTGCTGTTGGGGCTCATCGACTCCAAGCGCCTCGACGTCACGGAGGTGGCCCTCCACGCCGTCACCGACGAGTTCATCGCGCACACCCGCCGCCTGGGCACGGAGGCCGGGCTCGAGGAGGTCACCGAGTTCCTGGTCGTCGCGGCGACACTGCTCGACCTCAAGACGGCCCGACTCGTCCCGTCCGGCGAGGTCCAGGATCCCGAGGACCTGGCCCTGCTCCAGGCCCGGGACATGCTCTTCGCCCGCCTGCTGCAGTTCCGGGCGTTCCGTCAGGTCGCGGAGCTGTTCGGTGAGCTCGACCGCACCGCGCGACACGCGTACCCGAGGACCGCCGGGCCCGACGAGGAGTTCCTGGGACTGCTCCCCGAGGTGGAGCTCGGGGTGGATCCCGACCAGTTCGCCACCATCGCCGCGGTCGCGTTCCGGCCACGGCCGGTCGACGAGGTGGGGGTGGGGCACATCCACGCTCCCGTCGTCTCGGTCCCCGAGCAGGCGGGCCGCGTCCTCGAGCTGTTGAAGTTCCACGGCGAGGGTCGGTGGGTGGACTTCCGCGACCTGATCACGGGGTGCGACGACTCCCTCGTCGTCGTCGCCAGGTTCCTCGCCCTGTTGGAGTTGTACCGGGCGCGCGCGGTCGCGCTCGCCCAGGACGAGGCACTGGGGGACCTGTTGGTGAGGTGGACGGGCGTGGACGCCGACGAGGTGACGAAGGGAAGGGACGAGTGGACGTGAGCGACGTGTCGGGGCCCGGCGCCCCCGAGCCGGTGGCGATCGGGGACGACGACGAGCCCGGTGTGCCGGAGCCAGAGGGGCCGCCGCTCCGTGCCCGGCTCGAGGCCCTGGTGCTGGTGGTGGACCAACCGACACCGGAGAGTGCACTGGCCGCGGCCGCCGGGTCGACGGCGGCCGAGGTCGAGGCCGAGCTGCGGGCGTGGCGCGACGAGCTCACGGCCGCGGGGAGCGGGATGGACCTGCGTCGCAGCGCCGACGGCTGGCGTCTCTACACCCGCCGAGACCTGGCGCCGTACGTGGAACGGCTCCTCACGGACGGCACCCGGTCCACGCTGACCCGGGCCGCGCTGGAGACCCTCGCCGTGATCGCCTACCGGCAGCCGGTCACCCGGTCGCGGGTCGCGGCGGTCCGCGGGGTGAACGTCGACGGCGTGATGAGGACACTTGTGGCGCGCGGGCTGGCGGTGGAATGCGGCACAGATGCGGACACCGGGGGCATCCTGTATAGGACCACAGAGCTATTTCTGGAAAGATTGGGACTCACGTCGCTCGACGAGCTGCCGGACATCGCCCCGTTGCTGCCGGATGTCGACCTGGTCGACGAGATGAGCGACGACCCCGCGGACGATCCGCGGATCCCACTGGGGCGGCGCCGAACCGCGGCGCCCGACCCCACTCCCCGAGACGACGACGAAGAGATGTGACGTTTTCATGACTGAATCCGCTGGCCGAGACGGCGCACCGGTCCGCCTCCAGAAGATCCTGGCCCAGGCCGGGGTCGCCTCCCGCCGGGCCTCCGAAGAGCTCATCGCCCGGGGACGGGTGGAGGTCGACGGCAAGAAGGTGCGCGAGATGGGCGTCAAGGTCGACCCCGCCACGGCGGTCATCCGCGTGGACGGCACCCGCATCGTCCTGGACGACACCCTGGTCTACCTCGCACTGAACAAGCCCCGCGGCTACCACACCACCATGTCCGACGAGAAGGGCCGGCCCTGTGTCGGCGACCTCGTCGCGGACCGCGTGGACGCCGGGCAGCGGCTGTTCCACGTCGGGCGTCTCGACGCCGAGACCGAGGGGCTGCTCCTGGTGACCAACGACGGGGAGCTGGCGCACCGCCTCATGCACCCGTCCTACGAGGTCTCCAAGACCTACATGGCGACCGTCACCGGCGTCGTGGGTAAGGGCGTCAACAAGCAGCTGCGCGCCGGGGTGACCCTGGAGGACGGACCCGCCAAGGTCGACCAGTTCTCGATCCTCGACGTCCACGACGGGCGCTCGCTGGTCAAGGTCGTGCTCCACGAGGGTCGCAAGCACATCGTCCGGCGGCTGCTCGCCGAGGTCGGGCACCCGGTCGAGGCGCTCGTCCGGACCCGGTTCGGGGCCATCGCGCTCGGTGACCAGCGCGCGGGCACCTTCCGCAAGCTGGGCCGCAAAGAGGTCTCCGACCTGTACGAGGCGGTAGGCCTGTGAGCGCCCCGAGCGCCCCGGCCGCGCGTCGACGTATCGCGATCGACGGCCCCGCCGGCACCGGGAAGTCCACCCTGGCCCGCACCCTGGCACGGCGTATCGGCGGCGCGTACCTCGACACCGGCGCGATGTACCGGGTGGCGACCCTGCAGGTCCTGCGCGCCGGGATCGACCCGGAGGACGCGGCCGCCGTGATCGCCGCCACGGCCGACCTGCCTCTGGAGATCGGCACCGACGCCGGAGCCGAGCGCGTCCTGCTCGCCGGTGAGGACGTCAGCGAGGAGATCCGCACCGCCCGCGTCACGGCTGCGGTCTCGGCGGTGTCCGCCGTGCCCGAGGTCCGCCAGAACCTGGTCCTCCTGCAGCGACGGCTGGCCGCCAGCGGGGGCACCGTCGTCCTCGAGGGGCGTGACATCGGCACAGTCGTGCTGCCGGACGCCGAGGTGAAGGTCTACCTCACCGCCAGCCCGGAGGTGCGGGCCCGGCGCCGCACCGACCAGGACCTGGCCGCCGGCCGCAGGGCCGACTACGACGAGGTGCTGGCCGCCGTCATCGAACGCGACCGCAAGGACTCCACGCGCGCCGCGAGCCCCCTGAGGCCTGCCGACGACGCGGTCGTCATCGACACCTCCGACCTGACCCTCGACGAGGTGCTCGACCGCCTGGTCGCGCTCGCCGAGGGAATCCACGCGTCGCACGGCGCCACCGCAGAAGGGACCGCACTGTGACCACCAACGAGGACAGCACCGACTTCGACCTGCCCACCGGGCCCGGCGAGGAGACCATCGAGGACGGCTGGAACGACGACACCGACTGGGAGGCGGTCGCCGCGGAGTTCGCCGACGAGATCGGGGCCGTGACCGAGGGCGTGGAGATCCTGCCCACCGTCGCGATCGTCGGCCGACCCAACGTCGGCAAGTCCACCCTGGTGAACCGCATCATCGGCCGCCGGGAGGCCGTCGTCGAGGACGTCCCGGGCGTCACGCGCGACCGGGTCTCCTACGAGGCGCTGTGGAACGGCCGCACCTTCATGGTGCAGGACACCGGTGGCTGGGAGCAGGACGCCAAGGGCATGCACCGCTCCATCGCGCAGCAGGCCGAGATCGCCATGGGCACGGCCGACCTCATCGTGCTGGTGTGCGACGGCACGGTGGGCATCACCGCCGCCGACGCCACGGTGGCCAAGAGCCTGCGTCGGTCCGACACCCCGGTCATCCTCGCCGTCAACAAGGTCGACAGTGAGAAGGCCGAACTGGAGGCGGCCGAGTTCTGGTCCCTCGGCCTGGACGAGCCCCACGCCATCTCCGCCGCCCACGGTCGCGGCACGGCGGATCTCCTCGACGAGATCCTCCGGCAGCTGCCGTCCAAGGCGAGGATGCGCGAGGCCACCGACGTGCCGCGGCGCGTCGCGCTCGTCGGCAAGCCCAACGTCGGCAAGTCGAGCCTGCTCAACAAGCTGACCGGCGAGGAGCGCTCCGTGGTCGACAACGTCGCCGGCACCACCGTCGACCCCGTCGACTCGCTCGTGGAGCTCGGGGGACGCACCTGGCGGTTCGTCGACACCGCCGGCCTGCGCCGCAAGGTCAACCAGGCCTACGGTCACGAGTACTACGCCTCTCTGCGTACCCGTGGCGCGATCGAGGCGGCCGAGGTCGTCGTCCTGCTCCTCGACGCCTCGGAGCCCATCACCGAGCAGGACCTGCGGGTGATCTCGATGGTCGCCGACGCCGGCCGGGCGCTGGTGATCGCCTTCAACAAATGGGACCTGGTCGACGAGGACCGGCGGTACGACCTCGACAAGGAGATCGACCGCGAACTGTCCCGGGTGCTGAGCTGGGCCCACCGGGTCAACATTTCGGCCAGGACCGGCCGCGCCTTGGCCAAGCTCGTGCCCGCGATGGAGACGGCGCTGGACTCCTGGGACAAGCGGATCCCCACCGGGCCCCTCAACACGTGGATGAGCGAGGTCGTCGCCGCGACCCCGCCGCCCATGCGTGGTGGTCGTCTGCCGCGGATCAGGTTCTGCACCCAGGCCACCACCCGGCCCCCGACGTTCGTGTTCTTCTCCACGGGGTTCCTCGAGGCCGGGTACCGGCGCTTCCTCGAGCGTCGCCTCCGTGAGACCTTCGGCTTCGATGGTTCCCCGGTCCGGGTGAACGTGCGGGTCAAGGAGCGTCGACAGCGCAAGTGACCTGCCGATTGGAGTCCGACGGAACCGGTGCGCTAGGGTAATCGAGTCGCCGCGCGAGCCGCGGTGGCGGACGGGCTGTGGCGCAGCTTGGTAGCGCACTTGACTGGGGGTCAAGGGGTCGCAGGTTCAAATCCTGTCAGCCCGACACAGATCAGGGCCGGTTTCCCGAGAGGGGGACCGGCTCTGAGTCCATTTCCGCGGTTCACTCCGGTTCAAGCGGCGGGTCACGCCCGCAGAATCCGGGGTGCGTTAGCCTGGCCTGGTCACGAAACGGCGACCCGGGTCGACCGTCAGTCTTCGATCCAGGAGTGAGCGCGCGGTGGGAGAGCTACTCGTCATAGCGGGGCTGGTAGTCGCGGTGATCGCGGTCGTCGGGATCATCGTCAAGGCACGGGGTGGCACGAAGCCCGAGGCGGCCGGACCCCGCCTCGACCCGCTCGCCGCCGACCGGCCGGTCCACGGCTTCGGCCCGCGAGAGCTCGGCCCCGGTGCGATCGTCTCCTACGGCGGCATCGACTATGTGGTCCGCGGCTCGGTCACCCTTCGCCAGGGCCCGTATATCTGGTGGGAGCATCTCCTGGAGGGCGGCGACGGAGCGCAGTGGTTGGGCGTCGAGGAGGACGAGGGAACCCTCGAGCTCACCTGGTGGAACACCCGCAAGGGACTCGGCGTCAGCCCCGGATCCGAGGTGATCGTCGACGATCGGGTCCATCGGCTCGAGGAGTCGGGTGAGGCGGAGTACTCGTGCGAGGGAACCACCGGTCTGCCCGAGCGCGGCCGGATGCGGTACCAGGACATGCGTACCGGGGACGGCAGCTCGCTGCTGTCCTTCGAGGACTGGGACGGGGCCGGCTGGGAGGTCTCCTCCGGACGCCCGATGTCCCGGGGTGAGCTGACCGTCTACCCGGCGCCCCCCGTCGCCGGCGACCCGGACTACAGACGGTGACCGTCCACGACCTCGCCACGGAACCGAGTGATGTGGCGGCCGCGGCACTGGGTTACCGGGTCGGCGTGACGCCCGAGCGGAACGCCCTCGTCTCCACCGTTCTCGAGCACCCCGCACTCGACAGCGCTCTACGCCTGTCCATCCTCGGGGCGTCACACGCGGTGACGCTGATGATCGACGGACGCGACGCGATGACCGAGGAGGTGTCCTGCCGCGCAACGGCAGACGGCGGGGCGCCTCTGCCGGCCGAGGAGTCCTTTCCCGGTCCGTGGGGTGTCCACCATCTGCGCGGGACCACCGAGACCCTCGCCGCCGCCGACTTCGGGGCGGTCGTGGAGCGACTGACGTCGCTCGCGGCTGCCGATCCGACCGTGCTCGCGGGACGGTTCCCGGGCTCTGACGGGGCGCTCACGGTGGTGGCTCCGACGCCGGACGACACGGGCTGGTCGTGGGACACCTGGCATCTCTACCCGGCTGGAGACGACTCCGGGGAGAGCGGTGGCGACGTCGTCGCCACCACGTCCCGGTTGCACGTCGCCGGGGTGCACGTCGCCGGGCTGGCCGGCGCTGGGGTGGACGTTGCAGAGGGGGTGGCCTCGTGAAGCCCTACCGCGGGTGGATCATCGCGCTCGTCGCCGGACTGTGCGCGGTCCTGCTGGGCCTCGTCCTGGTGGGGTCCGGCACGAATGCCGTGCGTTATGTCCGTGAGAACTACTCCCCGGTGGCCGGCGCGTCCCAGACCTACGAGTGCCGGGGCGACCGGGACTCCACGGCGAGGGACATCAGCAACCACGAGCGGCCGGACGCCGACCAGCTGAACGAGGACACCCGGTACCTGAGGTACGGGGACGACATGATTGTCGTCGGCCGCTCCGGCGATCTCGCCTGTCGTGTCCAGCTCGACGAGAACTCGCGCACGCTCCGTTCCGGAGGCTTCATCTTCCTCGGCGGGGCCTTCGGGCCGGGCAGCCCGGCGCGGTCCGCCGGGGGCAGCTCCGGCGGGGTCGGCGTGAAGTGACCCACGAGACGCCCACAGATCACCCGAACCCCGAGGAGACACGGTGACCATCGCCGCCGGAACCGCCGACCACGTACCCGAACTCCTGGACGGGATCGGGGTGTCGCTGGCGTACTTCGGCGTCGGCGCCCTGGTCCTGGCGCTGGGTTTCGTCATGCTCGACCTGCTGACGCCGGGCAGCCTGCGCCACCACGTGTTCGTCGACCACCGTCCCAACGCCGCGGCGCTGTTCGTGTCCTCGGCGTTCTCCCTCGCGATCATCGTCGTCACCGTGATGACCAACGCCTCGGACTCCCTGGTGTTGGGCCTGATCGACGTCGCCGTCTACGGCCTGCTCGGCGTGATCTTCCAGGCCGTCACCCTGGTGATCCTGGAACTGCTGGTCCCCGGCAGGTTCCGCGACCTCGTCGGCGCGCCACGGTTCAGCACCGCCGCACTCGCCGTCGCGGCCACACTCCTCGCCGTCTCCGCCGTGAACGCGGCCGCCATTGCCTGACGAGGTCGGCACGGCGGTTCCCGTGCCGACGGAGGCGGACCCTGCCGGAGAACCCCCGCCGCGCGCCGGCCGCTGGTGGCGTCCTGTCGTGCTGGCCTCCGTCGCCGCGTGCGCCGCCTGCGGGCTCATCTACGAGCTCGCCCTCCTCACGCTCGCGACGACAGTCCAGGGCGGAGGGATCGTCGCCACGAGTCTCGTGGTGGCCGGGTACGTCGCGGCCCTCGGCCTCGGCGCATTGCTGGCCAAGCCGTTCGTCGACCGCCCGGCGTCGAGCTTCGTCGCCGTCGAGTCGACGCTGGGGCTCGTCGGTGGGGCGTCGGCCACGGCGCTCTATGTGACCTTCACGACCCTGGGGTCGGACTCGGCGTCGTTGGTGACGCTGGTGGTGGCCACCGCCGCGATCGGCGTGCTGGTGGGCGCAGAGGTGCCACTGCTCATGTCCCTGCTGCAGACCGGCCGCCGGACCGGGTCGGCCGAGGCCGGCCGGGTACTGGCCGATCTCAACGCCGCCGACTACCTGGGGGCGCTCGTCGGGGGACTGCTGTGGCCGTTCCTGCTCCTGCCGTCGTTCGGGATGCAGCAGGCCGCCGCCATCACGGGGGTGGTCAACGTGGCCGCCGCGGCCGTGCTGCTCGCGCTCGCGTTGCGGGGTCTGCTGACCCGGACGCAGACTGCCGTAGCGGCGTTGTCGCTCGCGCTGGTCGCGGCTCTGCTGGGCACGCTGCTCGTCGCGCTCGACGACGTCACCGAGTGGTCGCGGTCCAAGCTGTACCCGGACCCGGTGCTCTCCCACACCCAGTCCGCCTACCAGGAGATCGTCGTCACCAGAGCGAGGTACAACGGCCGCACGGACCGCCGTCTGTACCTCGACGGCACGCTCCAGTACTCGAGTCTGGACGAGTACCGGTACACCGAGGCGCTGGTCCAGCCCGCGATGGCCGAGCGGCCCGGCGACGTGTTGGTACTCGGCGGCGGCGACGGTCTGGCGGCCCGAGACCTCCTGGCCGTGCCGGGCGTTCGGCGAGTGGTCCAGGTGGAGCTCGACCCGGCCGTGCTGGAGATCGCCCGCACCGAGCTGCGCGCGGACAACCGGGGTTCCCTCGACGACCCGCGCGTCGAGGTGGTGGTCGACGACGCCTTCGCGTGGCTGCGCCGGGGCGGCGACGGCGCCGTGCCGCCGGGCGGCTTCGGGGCGGTGCTCGTGGATCTGCCGGACCCGCGCAACGCCGCGCTGTCCCGCCTGTATTCCGAGGAGTTCTACGGCCTCGTGCGCGGGGTCACCGGCGATGACGGCCTCATGGTCGTCCAATCGGGGAGCCCGTTCTCCACACCGCGGCAGTTCTGGCGGACGGTGTCGACAGTCGATTCCGCGGGATGGGGCACGACCCCGTACCACGTTCACGTCCCGACGTTCGGGGACTGGGGTTTCGTCCTGGCCTCGGCCGACGGTGACGCCCCGGATCTCCGACTGCGGCCCGACGTCACCGGCCTGCGATACCTCGACCAGGGGACCCTCGAGGCAGCCGGCCGGTTCGGTCGCGACGTGGCCCCGATGCGACTCGAGCCCTCCACACTCGACCGGCCCCGGATCCTCGATGACGCCCGACGTGGCTATGAACGCTGACCGGTGCGGAGCCGGCCTGCCCCCCGCGGGGGAACACGGGGCCGGGGCCTACCGTTGTAACCGATAGGTATCCCGTGAGAAGAGCCGCGCGCCGGACGCGCGGGCGAGGAGGGGCATGGCCGACGAGCGCACGCCACAGACGGCACGGGACCGGATCGTGTCCGATATCGACCGCATGTGCCGGGGGGAGGGGCAGGCCCCTGTGGCAGAGTTGTCCGACCGGGCGGCTCTGCTCGTCGCCTGCGGGCTGATCGAACCCTGCATCGGCGACGTCGTCCTGGCCCGGATGCACCGCAATCTGCCGTTCCCGACGGTGAACGGATTCCACCAGCTCCGGATCATCGAGGAGCAGCGCCACGATCTGAGGCGGATCCTCGGCACCCCGGTGCCCTCCATGTTGCGCATGGCGCTGCGGACCCGACTCGCAGATCTCGACCGGAAGTACCTCGTCCTGCGGACCGGGTTCACCCGGGGTTCCGGCGTCTGGGCTTTCCGGGTCAAGGACATCCGCGCCGACCGGCGGCGCGGTGTGCACCTGGACACCGATGACCGTGGCCGGTTGTTCGACGCCCTGGCATCGACGCCGACCATGGCCCCCGTCCCGCTCGTGCCCCGGACCCTCGCGGAGCTCGGGACGGTCGCAGCGGCCAGAGGGCAGCGGGAGATGGGCCGGGTGGTGTTGCCACCACGGGTGCAGTCGGTGGTGCAGTCCCTTCCCTCGCTCCCGCACATCCGCGCGGACCGGCGTCGGATTCCCGAGATGTATACGGCAACCCTCATGGAGGTCGGTGGTCTGTACGACCGTCTGTACCGCGCGTACTCGCGGGGCGGACGGTCGGTGGAGGAGATCCGGCTGCAGTTCGACGCCGAATCCGAGGTGGTCGGCCTCGCCGGGGATCTGTGCCGACTGCGCGAGGCCGCGGCCACGGCCGGGGTGCCGCCGGCGAGCGACGGTTTCACCACTCTGACCGGTATGGGCGTCTCCATCGACGAGGTGTGGGCGGAGGTCGTCGACAGGGCGGTCGCGTTCCGGGAGCTCGTCGAGTCGGTGGAGTCGCGGGCCGAGGCCGCGGTGGCGGAGGCGGACCGTCTCGCCGGCATCGCCCGTGACAACGGTGTGGCGTCGCCCTCGACCCCCTACCGTCCCTCCCCGGCGGATGTGGCGGCCGAGCATCTGGCGGCGCGCGCGGGTGACCGGATGCTCTCGACGGAGGCCATGCGGAGGTTGCGCGGCCAGATCGACCCCGACCGCTAGACGCCGCGACCGGAGGGGCGCGTCCCCGACGGCGTCCCCCTGCGTACGGTGGGAGCATCTGTTCGTCACCGGGAAGGACTCCACGCGTGGGACTGGCCAACCGCTTCTGGAAGCTCATGGGCTCCACCCAGGGACGCGACACCTCGCGCGCGCAGAGCGCGGTCGAGATGTCGCACGGGTTCGACGAGTGGGCGGCAGGACTGGACGACGACGAGTTCGCGGACGCCGCGCACGGGCTGCAGCTCTTCGGTGATCCGCCCGAGGATCTCGCCCGGTTCCTCGCGTTGGCGAGGGAGTCCGCCACCCGGACCGTCGGTCTGAGGCCGTTCGGCGTCCAGCTCCAGGGAGCGTTGCGGATGTTCGCCGGCGATGTCGTCGAGATGGCGACCGGCGAGGGCAAGACACTCTCGGGGGCGGTGGCCGCCGCCGGCTACGCCCTCCAGGGCCACACGGTGCACGTCATCTCGGTCAACGACTATCTCGCCGCCCGGGACGCGCGCTGGATGGGGCCGATGTTCGAAATGCTCGGGCTCTCGGTCGGCCACGTGACGGAGTCCTCGACGCGCGACGAGCGACGTATCGCCTATTCCTGCGATGTCACGTACGGCTCGGTCTCCGAGATCGGGTTCGACGTCCTCCGCGAACAGTTGGTGACCGACCCCGCGGATCTCATCGCCCCGACCACCGACGTGGCCCTGGTGGACGAGGCCGATTCGGTGTTGGTGGACGAGGCGCTCGTGCCGCTGGTCCTGGCCGGCTCGACCTCCGGGGAGGCGCCGACAGGTGAGGTCCTGGCCGCGGTGCGCAAGCTGCGACCGGGTCGGCACTACGAGACCGACGCCGACCGCCGCAACATCTTCCTCACCGACGACGGCGCCGAGGCCATCGAGACCGAGCTCGGCATCCCCGACCTCTACGACGCCGACCACGTCGGTACGACCCTGGTCCAGGTCAACGTCGCGCTCCACGCGTGCTTCCTGCTGCGTAGGGACGTGGACTACATCGTCCGCGACGGACGGGTGCAGCTCGTCAACGCGTCCCGCGGACGGGTGGCCGAGCTCCAGCGGTGGCCGGACGGGCTCCAGGCCGCCGTGGAGGCCAAGGAGGGCGTCGCGGTGTCCGAGGCGGGGCAGATCCTGGACAGCATCACGGTCCAGGCGTTCATCGGCCGGTACGACAAGGTATGCGGGATGACCGGCACCGCGCTGGCGGCGGGTGCCCAGTTGCGCGAGTTCTACTCCCTGGGCGTGTCCCGGATCGACCCCAACGCCCCGAACATCCGGTTCGACGAGGCCGACCGCACCTACATCGACACCGACAGCAAGACCCGCGCGCTGGTCGAACACATCGCTGCTGTCCACGCCACCGGTCAGCCGGTCCTGGTGGGCACCCACGACGTGGCCGAGTCCGAGGAACTGGCCGCACGGCTCGCCGAGAAGGGGGTCGAGTGCTCGGTCCTCAACGCCAAGAACGACGAGGAGGAGGCGGCCATCGTCGCCGAGGCCGGTGACGTCGGCAACGTCACCGTCTCCACCCAGATGGCCGGGCGCGGGACGGACATCCGCCTCGGCGGTTCCGACGAGGCCCGACGCGACGAGGTCGTGGAACTCGGCGGTCTCCACGTGGTGGGTACCGGACGGCACCGGACCGAGCGGCTCGACAACCAGCTCAGGGGACGGGCGGGGCGTCAGGGCGACCCGGGCAGCTCGGTGTTCTTCGCCGCCATGGACGACCCCGTGGTGACCTCGGCGCTCGAACCCGAAAAGATCCCGACCAGCCACGACAGGATGTCCGGGTTGCTCAAGGGCAATCGCGGGCGCGACGCCGTCGATCACGCCCAGCGGGTGACCGAGGGGCAGATGCTGGAGATCCACGCCAACACCTGGCGCTACAGTCGTCTCCTCGCCGAGCAGCGCGACATCCTCGCCGAGCGACGTGCCGCGCTGCTCCGCACGGACAAGGCGTTCGAGGAACTCACGGCACATGATCCCGAACGGAGTGCCCGACTGGTGGAGGCGCACGGCCGCGACGCCGTGGTGCAGGGATGCCGCGAGATCATGCTGTGGCATCTCGACCGTGGTTGGGCGCGACATCTCGAGACGATGAACGACGTCCGCGAATCGATCCACCTCCGCGCGCTGGGACGCGAGAACCCCCTCGACGAGTTCCACCGGATCGCGATCGACCACTTCCGCGATCTCGCCTCCGACGCGGTCCGCAAGTCCGAGGCCACGTTCGCCGAGATCGAGTTCACCGCCTCCGGGGTGGACCTCGAGGCCAATTCCATGGCACGGCCCACCTCGACCTGGACCTACATGGTCCACGACAACCCGATGGCGGCCGGCGGGAACGTCTTCTCCGGGATGATGTCGACGTTCCGATGAGTGCGGCGCGTGACGGTCGACGGGAGACCGACCTCCGGGAATGGCGGACCGGCGAGGGCAAGGTCCTCGGGGCCAGGATCCCCCCGCCGCGGGACGGCCACCTGTCCGCGGCGGTCCCGCCCGGCCTGGGGCCCGATACGCCCGCGAGGGTTCCGGAGGTCAGCGACCGGTTCTGGACGTTGCCCAACGCGATCTCCCTGGGGCGCATCGCCCTGATCCCGGTCCTCGTGCTGAGCATCCTGGCGTGGGATGACCCACCCCTGGCGTTGTGGCTCCTCGGGGTGCTGGTGGTGTCGGACTGGCTCGACGGCAAGATCGCCCGCCTGTGGAACATGCGCTCCACCTGGGGCGAGCGTCTGGACCCGATCGCCGACAGGATCCTCGTCGCCGCCGTCCCCGTCTCCTTCGCCGTGGCGGGATACATCCCGGTGTGGATCGTGGTGGTGCTGATCGCGCGTGATCTCCTACTGACGGCCACGCTCCCGGTCTATCGCCGGCGCGGGCTGGACCCCGAGGTCACCTATCTGGGCAAGGCGGCGACCTTCGCCCTGTTCTGGTCGCTCCCACTGCTGCTGACCGGCCACGCCGGAGTACCGGGAGGCCAGGCCTTCGAACTCGTGGGGGAGGCGTGCCTGTACTGGGGTGTCGGCCTGTACGCCTGGAGTGGGGGCATCTACGTCTGGCAGGCGTCGAGGATCGCGCGGGCGGTTCGCCCGCGCGGGGTCCGATCGGCTGATGTGGGGGCGCCCGACGGTGTGTAATGTCGCCAGATGGAATTCGAAGTGAGCCACTCGAGAAGGGCGCGTCAGTGAGCGATCAGAACATCCCCGACCAGCTCCGGTACACCGATGAGCACGAGTGGGTGGAGCGGGTGTCGGACACCCGCGTGCGCATCGGAATCACCGAGTACGCGCAGTCCAAGTTGGGCGACATCGTGTTCGTCCAACTCCCGGACGTCGGTGGGGAGACCGAGTCGGGTGAGCCCTTCGGTGAGGTCGAGTCGCCGAAGAGCGTGTCCGACCTCTACGCGCCACTGAGCGGCAAGGTCGTCGAGGTCAACACCGCCCTCGAGACGTCTCCCGAACTGGTCAACTCGGATCCGTACGGTGAGGGGTGGATCGTCGTCCTCGAGATCGCCGATGTGGACGACCTGGAGTCCCAGCTCGAGCAGACCCTCGATTCGGACGGGTACGCCAAGATCACCGAGGGCTGAGCGGGTAGTCGCCGCCCCCGGGCCCCGCGACCGGGGACTCCGACATAGAATCAACAGCACCGCACGGTGAGCCCCCGCTGGGCTCGGACGAGGAGATACGAACGTGACCGAGAACAAGAACATGCCCGAGGCGACCGCCGAGACCACCTCGGTGTTCCGTGCCGAGCTCCTCAACGAATCCGACCAGCAGGCGGCCCAGTCCGACTCCGCCGTCACCGGTGTCGAGGGGCTCCCCGAGGGGCAGGCGCTGCTCGTGGTCAAGCGTGGCCCCAACGCGGGGTCGAGGTTCCTGCTCGACCAGGCCACCACGTCCGCGGGACGGCACCCGGACAGCGACATCTTCCTCGACGACGTGACGGTGAGCCGGCGGCACGCCGAGTTCCGGAGCGAGAGCGAGACCTTCACCGTCGTCGACGTGGGGTCGCTGAACGGTACCTACGTCAATCGTGAGCCCGTGGACTCGGCGTCGCTGTCCAACGGCGACGAGGTCCAGATCGGCAAGTTCCGTCTCGTCTTCCTGACGGGTACGCCCGGGCAGTGACCGCCGCCGGACAGGGCGCCCCGAGGGAGGAGTACCTCTCCATCGGGGGCGTCATCGCACTTCTGAGTCCGGAGTTCCCGGACCTGACGGTGTCGAAGGTCCGGTTCCTCGAGAACGAGGGGCTGGTCACCCCTGAGCGCACGGCGAGCGGATACCGGCGGTTCAGCGTCGAGGACCGCGAGCGCCTGCGGTACGTACTGACCGCCCAGCGCGATCGGTACCTGCCGCTCAAGGTGATCCGGCAGGAACTCGACGCACTGGACGCCGGCATCGCCGACGGGTCGACCACCGCGCTGCGGCCCCGGTCGGGTGAGGACGGCGTCCCCGGCTCCGCCCCGGACGATTTCCGGAGCGACACCCTGAAGAGGCTCACCCGCGAGAACGTGGTCGAGCAGTCCGGGGTGGACGCCGCACTGGTCGACGCCTTGATCGACGCCGGCCTGATCGCGGCGGGGCCCGGCGGCTTCTTCGACCCGGAAGCGGTCCTGGTGGCGCGGACCGCGCACGATCTGGCCGGGCACGGGGTGGACGTGCGCCACCTCAGGGGTTTCCGCACGGCGGCGGATCGGCAGACCGGCTTGATCACCCAGATCGCCGGCCCGGTGGCCCGCCAGGGCGATGCCGATGCCCGTGACCGGGCCGCGGAGTTGGCGCGGGAGATCGCGGCACTGTCGGTGTCGCTCCATTCGACCCTGGTGACCGTCGCCGTGAGGCACGCCCTCGAGTCCTGACAGGGACAGCGCCCGCTCGCGGTGAACCGGATCGGGGCTACGCTTGAGACGTGGGAGAGGCGGAGAACATGGGAAAGAACATGCGCGAGGTCGACATCGTCGGCGTCCGTTTCGAGGAGCCGGAGTACGCACCCGTACTGATCCTGCACGAGAAGGACGGTGGCCGGTACGTACCGATCTGGATCGGGGCGGCCGAAGCCGCGGCGATCAGCCTCCAACAGCAGGGGGTGCGGCCGAGCAGGCCGCTGACCCACGACCTCGTGGCCGCGCTACTGGACACCTTCTCGCATCCGCTGGAGCAGGTGGAGATCATCGGAGTGTCCGAGGGGACGTTCTTCGCGGAGTTGGTCTTCGGCGACACGAGGGTGTCCGCGCGCCCGTCCGACGCGGTGGCGGTTGCACTGCGGACCTCCTCGCCGGTACTCGTGAGCCGGGAGGTGCTCGACGAGGTGGGGATCTCCCTCGTGGAGCAGGGCGAGGAAGAGGTCGAAGCCTTCCGGGAGTTCCTCGATCAGGTGAACCCTGACGATTTTCTCGGCGGACCGGAGGCGCCCAGAGAACCGGGCGGGTCATCGTCCTGACGCCTGCGACCTGCGAGTTTGGCATTCACAGTGGCCACACCGATACCAGTTCGCAGGTCAGGACAGACTCTAAACTTCAACTTGAGGTTGAGGTTTACCGCGTGTCCTATTGATCAGGGCCCCCGGCGGGCATAGCGTTGCCCTCAGTGAACTACACCGATGGTGTTCACGCGTCCAGGATCCGGGCCTCGTCGCCCGGTACCGTGTCGTCACGATCGTGGCGACACCCGCAGCTTGAGGGAGCAATCGTGGCCGACCACACCCGGGTCTCGGAGCCGTCCGTCGCCGATACGAACACGGAGAGTCTCTTCGGGGACCGAGGAGAGGGCACCCAGGCTTCCTTCGACGAGGTGCAGCCCGGGTTGTTCCCCGATGACGGGATCCCGGACGGCACGAGCGGGTACCGGGTCCCGATCGCATGCCAGATCGCCGGGATCACCTACCGGCAGCTCGATTACTGGGCACGCACCGACCTCGTGGTGCCGTCGATCCGCAATGCGGCCGGCTCGGGTAGCCAGCGCCTGTACTCGTTCAAGGACATCCTCGTCCTGAAGATCGTCAAGCAGCTGCTCGACACCGGCATCTCGCTGCAGAACATCCGCAAGGCCGTGGACCAGATCCGTTCACGTGGTGTGGAGGATCTGGCGACCATCACCCTGTTCTCCGACGGCCGCACCGTGTTCGAGTGCACCTCCAAGGAGGAGGTGTTCGACCTGCTGCAGGGCGGGCAGGGTGTCTTCGGGATCGGGATCGGGGGAGCGATGCGTGAGCTCGCCGGCTCGATCGCCGAGTTCCCCGCCGAGACGGTGTCGGAGGAGGACATCCTGACGCCGGTGGAGGACGAACTGGCGGCCCGTCGGCGCGCACGCGCCTCACGCCGCACGGGCTGATCGGCTCGGGTGGTCTAGACTCGGCCGTGCGTTCACGCGACTCACGGGAGAGCTCCGCGGCCTACGGGCCGTGGGCGCCGAAGGAGCAACTCCTCTCCGAGAATCTCTCAGGCACCCGGACCGTGTAGTCGCCTAACGCCTCTGGAGAGCGGTGGAACAGACCACCCGCCCACGGGGAAAGCCGGGCTCGCCTCGCGAGTCCGGTGAATCTCTCAGGCGCCGGCACCCGTCCGGCAGGGGACAGAGCGGAGAGGGTAGCACCGGCCCGCAGGCCGCCTGTCCGGGCGGCCCCGCCACCTGAGGAGCACCTGTGACGACGACCCCCGACATCTCCCGGACCGGAGGCGAGTTCGTCGCCCGCCACCTGGGTCCCGACGCCCACGGCCTGGAACGCATCCTGGACACCATCGGGGTGAGCTCGCTGGACGAGCTCGCCGAGCGGTCCGTCCCGTCGGTCATCCTCGACGAGGTGGGCGCGGACGGGCGTGCTGAGGGGATCGACGCGCTACCGGAGCCGCTGTCGGAGGCGGACACCCTCGCCGCGCTCCGTGAACTCGCGAACCGCAACACCGTCGCCGTGTCGATGATCGGCCAGGGGTACTACGACACGCTCACCCCGCCGGTGCTCATCCGCAACATCATCGAGAGTCCGGCGTGGTACACGGGCTACACCCCCTACCAGCCGGAGATCAGCCAGGGCCGTCTCGAGGCGCTCCTGAATTTCCAGACGATGGTCTCCGACCTGACCGGTATGGACATGGCGAACGCCTCCATGCTGGACGAGGGCACAGCCGCGGCCGAGGCCATGACGATGCTGCGACGGGCCAACCGCTCCTCCAAGAGCCCCCGCTTCGCCGTCGACGTCGACATCTTCCCCCAGACCGCGGCGATCCTCGCCACCCGCGCCGAGCCCCTGGGCATCGAGATCGTCACCGCGAACCTGGTGGACGACGGCCTGCCCGAGGGAGAGTTCTTCGGGGCGCTCGTGCAGACCCCCGGCGCGTCCGGTCGTGTCGCCGACGTGTCCGGGCTCATCGAGCAGTGCCACGAGCGGGGCGCCATGGTCGCCGCGGGTGTCGACCTGCTGGCGGCGACGGTCCTGACCCCCGCGGGGGAGAAGGGCGCGGACGCGTGCTTCGGCACCACCCAGCGCTTCGGGGTCCCGATGGGCTTCGGCGGGCCGCACGCCGGTTTCCTCGCGTGCCGCAGCGCGCACGCCCGCAACCTGCCGGGTCGTCTGGTCGGGGTGTCGACAGACGCCGACGGACGGGTCGCGTACCGTCTCGCCCTCCAGACCCGTGAGCAGCACATCCGTCGTGAGAAGGCGACGTCCAACATCTGCACCGCCCAGGTCCTCCTGGCGGTCCTGGCCGCGATGTATGCGTCCTATCACGGCGCCGACGGTCTCTCGGCGATCGCCCGCCGGGTGCACGCCCACGCCGATGCTCTCGCCCGGGGACTGCGCTCGGCCGGGGTCGAGGTGGTCCACGACGCGTTCTTCGACACGGTCCTGACCCGTGTACCGGGACGCGCTGATGAGGTACTGGCCGCCGCCGCCGAGCGTGGGGTCAATCTGTGGAAGGTCGACGACGACTCCGTGTCGATCGCGTGTGACGAGGCCACCACCGCCGAGCACGTCGGGGTCGTGCTCGAGGCATTCGGCGCAGGTGCCGTCGGGGCCGTCGAGATCTCGGTGGATCCGGGCCACGGGGATCGCACGAGCGAGTTCCTCCAGCACGAGGCGTTCGTGCGGTACCGGACCGAGACCGCGATGCTGAGATACCTGCGAGCGCTCTCGGACAAGGACATGGCGCTGGACCGGACCATGATCCCACTGGGCTCGTGCACGATGAAGCTCAACGCCACCACCGAGATGGAGCCCATCACGTGGCCGGAGTTCAACCGACTCCACCCGTTCGCCCCGGCGGACCAGAGCGCCGGACTCCGCGAACTCGTCGCGGATGTCGAGCAGTGGCTCGTCGACATCACCGGGTACGCGGCGGTCAGTCTGCAGCCCAACGCCGGTAGCCAGGGCGAGTACGCCGGACTCCTCGCGATCCGCGGTTACCACCGATCGCGCGGGGAGGAGGACCGGACGGTCTGCCTCATCCCGTCGTCCGCGCACGGCACCAATGCCGCCTCCGCGGTCATGGCCGGGATGAAGGTCGTCGTGGTGGCGTGCCGTGAGAACGGCGACGTCGACGTGGACGACCTGCGCGCGAAGGTGGACAAGTACGGCGCCGAACTGTCGGCGATCATGATCACCTACCCGTCCACACACGGCGTGTACGAGCACGACATCGAGCAGATCTGCGCGATCGTCCACGATGCCGGGGGTCAGGTCTACATCGACGGGGCCAACCTCAACGCGCTGGTCGGGGTCGCGCGCCCGGGCCGGTTCGGGGGCGACGTGAGCCACCTCAACCTGCACAAGACCTTCTGTATCCCCCACGGTGGCGGTGGACCGGGCGTCGGCCCCGTCGCGGTGGCCGAGCACCTGCGCGATTTCCTGCCCGGGCATCCCCACGAGGACGGCCTGGGCGCGGGTGGCGTGGTCTCCTCGGCCGCGTTCGGCTCCGCGTCGATCCTGCCCATCACGTGGGCGTACGTGCGGATGATGGGGGCCGACGGACTGCGCCGGGCCACGCTCACCGCCATCGCCAGCGCGAACTATCTGGCCCGGCGTATCGGGGAGCACTTCCCGGTGCTGTACTCCGGTGACGGCGGGTGGGTCGCCCACGAGTGCATCCTCGACCTGCGCCCGCTCATCGACTCGGTCGGCATCTCGATCGACGACGTCGCGAAGCGTCTCGCCGACTACGGCTTCCACGCGCCCACCATGAGCTTCCCGGTGCCCAACACGCTCATGGTCGAGCCGACCGAGAGCGAGGACCTGTCCGAACTGGACGCGTTCTGTGATGCGATGGCGGCCATACGCTCCGAGATCGACCGCGTCTCCGACGGTGAGTGGACCGTGGACGACAACCCGCTCAGGGGCGCGCCCCACACGGCCGAGAGCGTGTCCGCCGACGAGTGGACGCACGCCTACCCGCGCAGCGTCGCGGGGTACCCCCTGGGGTCGACCTGGCGCCCGAAGGTGTGGCCGGCCGTCCGCCGGATCGACGGGGCCTACGGCGACCGCAACCTGGTCTGCTCGTGCCCGCCGTTGGACGCGTTCGCACAGGACTGAACCGGCGCCGGGGTCCGGTGTTGTCGTACCCGCATGACACGGTACGGGGCATGACGACGACCGGACCCCACCCGATCCCCGCACTCCCCGCGGCCTGCCGCGAGTGGTGCCGCGCGCAGCCTCCCGCGCTGCTGGTCGCCGACGAGTACGTCGGGATCGATCTGGACCTGTGGAACCTGCGCCTCGCAGAGAAGGGCGTCGACCTCCGCCTGGTCGCCGGTGGCCTCGACGGCGGGCGGGTCGAGTCCGGGTCCGGGTACCTCCGCAGGAGCGACCTGTGGGCGGCGGGTCGGCGCGCCCGGGGCAGTCTCGAGGAATCCGTGGTGGCGCTCTACATGTGCGCCGCCTGGCTGTCCGGCCACCCGTCGCGATCGGGGGTGCGGCGCGGGCTGCCGGACTTCCGGGTAGCCGAGCGGGACCGGCACGGTCGGGTATCGGTCTCCTCCCACGGATACCCACTCGTGCTGCACGAGGTGGTGGACTGGCTCGACGCGCCGGTTGAGGCGATGAACCTCCTGCGGCACGGAGCTCCCGCCGGCAGAGCGGGGCGCGGCGTTCCGGACCTGGGGTATCCCCTGGCATCGCTGTACCTGTCGTCGTTGGGCATGGCCTGGTCGGCGCCGCATATCGTGCCGGTCGATCCGGCGGGGATCGGCACCCTGATCCACGCCGGCTGGACCGAGATCGACTCGGCCGCCCGGCTGACCCCCCGGCGCTACCAGCGATACCTGGACGTGGTCGCCGCGTGGGTGCGCGAGGCGGCCGTCGACCCGCTGGTTATCGAGATGTGGCTCGTCCGGGAGTGGCACGACCGGCGGGCGCCGGCCGGCTGCTCGAGCGCGTCCGCCCGGACGCATCGGGGAACCCGCCCGCGCTGACCCGGTGGCGCGCTAGGGTCCGCTCCATGGAACCCCGGAGAACGACCGTGGACGTCCCGGCAGGCACCCTCGACGTCCTGGTGTGGGAGCCGGACGGCCACGCGGCCGACACTGCACCGGTGCGGACGGTGTTGGCCCTGCACGGCTTCCCCGAGTCGGCGTGGGAATGGGAACGCGTCGCCGCGGACCTGGTGACTCAGGGGGTCCGGGTGGTGGCCCCCATGCAGCGTGGATACTCGCCCGGAGCGCGTCCGCACGATGTGGCGGACTATGCCATCGAGCACCTGTCGGCTGACGCCCTCGCCGTGGCGGACGGTCTGGGGCTCGAGCGTGTCCACGTGGTGGGTCATGACTGGGGGGCGTCCGTGGCATGGTGGTTGGCCGCCCACCATCCGGATCGGGTCGCCAGCCTCACGGCCATCTCGATCCCGCATCTCGCGGCGTTCTCCGACGCGATCGGGACGGATCCCGATCAGCAGGCCCGGTCGGCGTACTTCGGATTGTTCCGACAGGAGGGCAAGGCCGAGGACGTGCTCCTCGAGGGAGATGCCCACCGACTGCGCGCCATGTTCGGCGGGCAGGTACCGCCGGATCTGGTGGACCGGCATCTCGAGGTGCTCGGGGAGCGCTCGGCCCTGACCGCAGCCCTGCACTGGTACCGCGCGATGCGGCGGTATGACCTCCCCGACGTCACCGTCCCCACCACCTTCCTGTGGGGCGGGCAGGATCCCGCGGTCGCGCGCAGCGGGGCCGACGCGACGGCGGAGCGGGTGACGGCCGAGTACCGTTTCGTCCCGCTCGATGACCTCGGCCACTGGATACCGGAACAGGACCCCCGCGTTGGTGGCACGCGAGGTCCTGGCCCGGATCGCCTGACCGCCCCGAGGCGTGTCAGTCCTGCCGCAACTCCCGCTTGAGGAGCTTTCCGGACTGGTTGCGGGGCAGTTCATCGACGAACACCACCCGCTTGGGCACCTTGAACGGGGCGAGGTGCTCGCGCGTGCCCGCGACGATCTCGTCCTCCGTGGCGTGAGCTCCGTCCTTGAGGACGACGACCGCGGTCACCGCCTCGATCCACTTGGGATCCGGGGTGCCGATCACGGCGACCTCGGCGACCCGCTCGTCCCGGTACACGGCGTCCTCCACCTCGCGGGAGGCCACCAGGACACCGCCGGTGTTGATGACGTCCTTGATCCGGTCGACCACCTCGACGAACCCCTCCGGGTCACGCACCACGAGGTCCCCGGAGTGGAACCACCCGTCGCGGAACGCCTCCTGCGTGGCCTCGGGCTTGTTCCAGTACCCCTGGCACAGTTGCGGGGAGCGGTAGACGATCTCACCCTGCTCGCCGGCCGCGACCTCCGCGCCGCTCTCGTCGACGACGCGCGCCTCGACGAAGAAGACGGGACGGCCGGCACTGGCCGGGCGTGCATCGTGCTCCTCGGGACGCAGGACGCACGCCAGCGGCCCGATCTCGGACTGCCCGAAGCAGTTGTAGAACCCGAGCTCGGGGTACTTGTCGCGCAGGCGCTGCAGCACGGTGACCGGCATGATCGACGCGCCGTACTGGGCCTTGCGCAGGCTCGACAGGTCACGCGTGTCGAGGTCGGGGTGGGAGGCCAGCGGAACCCAGACCGTCGGTGCGAGGAACAGCGACCCGATCCCGTCCTCCTCGACGCGCCGGAGGATCTCCGGGATGTCGGGCGCGGCCATCAGGTGCACCGTCGCCCCCAGCGAGAGGTACGGCATCGCGAACACGTGCATGGCCGCGGAGTGGTACAGCGGCATCGTCACCAGTGGTGCGTCATCCGCGGCGAGGTCGAGGGAGAGGATGCAGCTGACGTACTCGTGCGCCAGTGCCGCGTGCGTCATCATCGCGCCCTTGGGCCGCGAGGTGGTGCCCGAGGTGTACAGGAGCTGCGCGAGGTCGCTCCCGGATGCGGGGGAGTCGACGGGCCGGGCCTCGCCCCGATCCACTGCCGCGCCCAGCAGCGTGCCGTCGGCGGGGTCCCCGGCGGCGGGTTGCAGCGCGAGCGTCTGCAGCGACGGCAGGGTCTGGACGACGGTCTCGAGGGTCGGCGCCTGTGCGGGGTCGACCAGCACGAGTGAGGCGCCGGAATCCGTCAGGAGGTACTCGAGCTCTCCGCCCGTCAGGGCGTAGTTCACCGGGACGTGGGTGTACCCCGCCCGTGAGGTCGCGAGGAAGCCGATGAGGTAGGCGTCCGAATTGACCCCGTAGGCGGCGATCCGCGCACCGTCGTCGAGCCCCCGAGCGGCGAGCAGGGAGGCGACCCGGTCGACCGCGGTGTCGAGTTCGGCGTAGGTCCAGCGACGGTCGGCGAAGGTCAGGGCGACCCGGTCGGGGAACCGGGAGGCGGACCGTCGCAGGATCGCGTCGACGGTCCCGGCGCCGGCGGACGAGAGGGGGGACAGAGGGGTCGTTGTCATGGTCCGACTCTATAGCGGACGGTGACGTCGTACCCCGGGTGGTCAGTCGCCGGACCGGAGGAGGTCCAGGACGGCCCGGGGGATCTCCCCGGTGGCCTCGCGCGGGGTCCACGGTTCACTCGGGACCCACTGGGATCCGCATCCGCGGCACGCGAACAGCGGCTCTCCCCGGCGTTCGACCGGGG
Organism: Dietzia maris; assembly: GCF_014144855.1. Lineage (GTDB taxonomy): Bacteria > Actinomycetota > Actinomycetes > Mycobacteriales > Mycobacteriaceae > Dietzia > Dietzia kunjamensis. Next base: position 35,406 of record NZ_JAALDN010000086.1, read on the forward strand.
TCTCGTTCCAATTGCACAGGTCGCGGCAGGAGCGCACGCGCAGGGGTGCGAGGTCGGGGTCCGGGCGGCGTCGCGTGAGCGAGCGGAGGGAAGCGAAACCAGTCATGTCACCAGCGAGGATAGACCGCCGGGAAGGCCGGGGGTAGGCGGGCGGCGTCCGGTGGCGGGGCTGGGCGGGTCGGTGGCCGCCCGGTGCGGCGGCGGTAGCCTGAGGGGATCGGATCGCAGGGGGAACGGAGTGGACCGATGAGCGCATGCCCGTGTGGCAGTGGGGACGGGTTCGGGACGTGCTGCGGTCCGATCGTCGAGGACGGCCTACCCGCGCGCACGGCCGAGCGGCTGATGCGGTCGCGGTACACGGCGTTCGTGCTGGGGCACACGGACCATCTCTGGCGCACGTGGCATCCCCGGACCAGGCCGCCGACGGTCGAGGCCTCCGAGGTGGAGTGGACCGGGCTCACCGTCGTGGAGGTGGTCGCCGGAGGTGAGGGCGACGACGACGGGGTGGTCGAGTTCGAAGCGCGGTACACCGGCCCGGAGGGCCCGACCGTGATGTGGGAACGGTCGCTGTTCGAGCGCAGGGGCGGGCGCTGGACGTACCTGACGGGATCGGATCCCGCGGGCGACTAGGACCGGGCGGGGTCGTCCGGCTGGCGGGTCACGATGAACGAACCGATCGTGCCGGGGGTGGTCACATCGATCCGGCCGATCCTGACACCGCGGGGCACCGTCCAGGCCACCATTCCCCGGATCTCCTCGCCGGGGGTGGCCAGGACCGAGGGGACCAGCGGGTCGTCGACGATTCCCGTGGGGTTCTGGATCCGCTCGAAGGGTCGTCCCGAGGGGTCGAAGGCGGAGAAGTCGGCCGGACCCAACTCGGGCTGCCCGGACGACTGCACGGCACGGACATCCACCACCAGCACGGCGTCCGAGTACGCGGAGGACTGCTCGATCCGCAGGTTCGACACGGTGACGGTGGCGTCCCACAGATCGCCCGAGACGGGGAACGGGCGGTCGAACTGCTGGGATGAGGGCAGCGGGCCGCTGGGCTCGGCGGTGGGGACGGGCACGGCGCGTTCGTCGTCGTCGCCGAGGAGCGACGGAGAGCAGGCACTGGTCAACACGGTCGCCGCCGTGACCACGGCGGCGAGGGCGGCGCGACGCATAGGGGCGCTCCTGTGGCGGGATCGTGCGCCGGGCCGGTCCCGGCAGTCCCTGATCCTACGGCCCGTCGGGGTCGGGGTCATCGGAGGCTCGCAGGTCCCGCGAGTGTTTGCCCGCGACCCGGCGTACGAGGTCCGGGTAGACGTCATCGAGCTCCGCGGAGATCTCGGCCAGCTGGATCTTGAAGTTGACCGGCACGAACACCCGGTCGACGAACTCCGACTCGGCGGTGATCGCCTTGCCGTCGAAGACGTACCGGCACCACAAGGAGTCGCGGTTGAGGATCGCGACCTCGGTCTCCGCGGCGGCCGCGTCCTCCACCGCCGACACCAGCGGACTGCGGAACACGATGAGCGGCAGGGAACGGTGCGCGCGCACGAAGAGCAGGACGCACCCGGCGGGGACGGTGAAGACATCGTGCTCGTCGGCCCGGACGCGCCGCCGGTAGACCTCGGTGAGGGCGGCTTCCACCGCCCGGGTCGCCTGGTCCGGATCGGTGATCGGCTGCGGGCGGAAGTCGTCCTCGCCGCCCGCGGGGCTCCCGGCGTCGGACGGGTCCCCGTCCGGAGCCCCGGGCTCGACCGGACGCGCGCCGACGAGGTCATCCGGATCGGAGTCGGTGACATCGTGCAGGAACACCGGGTGTCGGATCCCGAACACCTGTTCCAGGGTCCCGGCGACGAGGTGGGACAGCTCGCGGGCCCGGTCCGTCGTCAGGCTGACACGGGGGCCGGCGGCGGGATCCGGTTCACGACCCGTGTCGGCGGCCTGCCATCCGAGGGCCGAGAGCTGCGCCAGTTGCGCGGGGCGCAGGGGGGTGGGGGTGTCCTCGGAACCGCCGCCGGAGACCTCGGCGTCGACCCGCCCGGAGGCGACGGCGGTGAACCGGATGTACGGCGTGTGCGCGGAGGGCGCACCGAGGACGGGTACCGCCAGGTCGAAGATCGCGCCGGGGACCAGGTCGCGCAGGAGATCGGCCAGGTGGGAGGCGAAACGGTCCCACCCGGCCGCGATCGACGCGTCCACGTCGAACTCGAATGCCGGCATGCAAGGCAGTCAACCACCGAGCCACCGTCTCCGTGAGCGGTTCGACAGGGTCCGGCGCACGGGTCCCGGCGCGCGCCGATCAGTTCCCGGTCGGCGGATGCCCTGCCTGATAGTCCGACCAGTACTCGTCGGAGCCGTCGAACCCGACCCTGATGCCGCCGCGGTGCTCGATGATCTCCGGTTGGATCGGCGCGATGGTCCGGGACGCGGCCAGTGCGGAGTCGACGTCCGCGAACTCGGCGAGGTGGCGTAGCTGGGTCCAGGTGGGCGGCAGCAGCATCGAGTGGCCGGTACGGAAGTCCGCCAGCAGGTCCACGGGGCGGGCCCACATGGTCAGGTCCACCTCGGTGGTCAGGTCGTCCGGCTCCTGCCCGCCCGGCAGTGCGGCGAGGAAGAACCGGGTGTCGTACCGGCGCTTCTCGACCTCGGGAGTGATCCAGTGGTCGAACGGACGGAGACGGCCGGCGGCCAGCGAGAGCTCCTCCCGCTCCAGGAAGCCGCTGAACGACAATTCGTGGGCTTCGAGCTCGGCCCGGGCCGAGTGGTACCTGCCGGCATCCGAGACCGCGGCTCCGTCGAGGTGATCCGCCAACAGGACACCGCACTCCTCGAACGTCTCCCGGGCGGCGGCGCAGACCAGCCGGCGGGCCCGCGGCTCGTCGCACCCGAGGCGCTCGGCCCACCAGGTGGGGGCCGGGCCCGTCCACGCGAGGTCGGGGTCGTCGTCGGCGGCGTCCACCCCTCCACCCGGGAAGACGGTCATCCCACCGGCGAACGCCATACCCTTGACGCGGCGGGCGACGAACACCTCCGGGCCGGCGGTGGAATCGCGGATCACCATCACGGTGGAGGCGTCCTTGACGGGGCGGGCGGTGCTCTGGTCAACCTCGGTCATGCTGTCAGTCTCGCCCGACGCGGTGGCGCGCCGCACACCGGGGTGGGTGTGGTCGGTCGGAACCCGTGGCGGCCGGAGGCAGGACGCCGTAGAGCACGTGGCGGACCTGCTCGGTGACAGTCCCGCGGCTGTCGCTGACGGGGGAGCGCTCCACCCCGCACCGCACGATGGTCATGTAGAGCACGTCGAACACGGTCTGGGCCGGACCGGCGAGGTCGTCCGCGGTCGCGGAGGTGCCCGAGTGACCTGCGAGGACGCCGGCGATGAGGTCGCGAAGCTCTCCGAGGATGCGTTGCGCCTCCGCGCGGTGCGGCCCGGGCTCCCCGAACAGCGTCTCGCGGTGGTACGCCGCGATGTTCTCCGGCTGCCTGTCGAGCGCCACCAGGAGAGGTTCGCACAGGGTGACGAGATCGTTCACCGGGTCGCCGGTGGCCGGGACGGTCTCGACCATCGCGCGGAACTCGTCGTTGGCGACCATGCACAACAGTTCGCCCTTGGACTGCGCGTACCGGAACAGCGTCCCCGTCCCGACCTCGGCCAGATCGGCGACCTCCTGGGTGGTCACCGAGGAGTAGCCGCGACGGGTGAACAGGTCGCGGGCGGCCGCGTGGATGCGCCGCTGCTTGTCGGCCTTGTTCAACTCCCGGCGGCCGGGTTCGCGGGTGGGGGTCACGAGAACCACTCGGTCGGCGGGCCGGCCATCAGCAACAGCGAGAACACGATCGCCACCACGACGAGCGTCGCCACCAACGCGAGGGCGGGCGACCGCACCGCGAAGGCCAGAACGCGCTCCGGGAGCGTACGCGGGGCGTCGCCCTCCGGGCCGACCCGCCACGGGCCGTCGAGCAGTCCACGACGCTCCACCGACCGCTCGAACGGGACGGTCGCATAGGGGATCACGGCGGAGGCCAGACCGAGGACACCGGTCCCTGCGGTCCACCGCTTGTCGGTCCATACCGCGACGGTGGCCACCGCGTAGCAGAGGAACACGAACCCGTGGACGCTGCCGCCGACCATGGTCGCCCAGTCGAATCCCAAGCCGTACTTGCCGATCATGCCCAGGATCAGGAGCGTCCAGGTGACCACCTCCGCGAGCGCGAGTCTCTTGTACAGGATGCGGGGGGTCACAACTGTCCTCCATCGATCGGGTCGGGGTTCGTCGCACATGCTACGGACCCGGGCCGCGCGGGTAGGTTCCAGGTCGGGGGCGGGTTCACCCGTGGAGGGCGAGTGAGGCGAAACGCACCTCGCCCGCCTCGTCGCAGGCCGCCAGGTCCACCACACCCTCGATCGCCCAACCGTGGTCGCCCTCCGGGTCGTCGAGCACCTGCCGGACCCGCCACGTATTGGTCTCCACGCCGGGGCCCGACTCGGTGACCGTGAACAGCGCCGGGCCACGGGCCGCCGGACCGGTTCCGATGGCGTCGTACTCGTCCCAGTAGGCGTCGATCTCCGAGTCCCAGTCGGGGTGGTCGGGCACGTCGGCGTCAAGTTCCGCCAACCGCTCGATGTCGTCGCGCGAGAGCAGTTCGACGCGGCGGAACATCGCGTTGCGCACCATCACGCGGAACGCGCGCCTGTTCGCGGTGACGGGCCTGGTGTTCCCGGCGGACTCACCGAACGCGAGCTCCGCGACCTGGGCGGACGACACATCCGGGTCGGTGAGGAGCTCCCACTCGTCCAGCAGGCTCGAGTCCACCTGTCGGACCAGTTCGCCCAGCCACTCGACCAGGTCCTCGAACTCCTCGGAGCGTCGGTCGGCGGGGACGGTCTGGCGCAGTGCCCGGTAGGCGTCGGTGAGGTAGCGCAGGACGGCTCCCTCGGAGCGGCCGAGCCCGTAGGCCGAGACGAGGTCCGAGAACGTCATGCCCCGTTCGACCATCTCCCGGATGACCGATTTCGGTGACGGTTCGATCCCGGCGACCCACGGATGCCCTGCGCGGTAGGCGTCGTAGGCGTCGGCGATGAGGTCCCCGAGCGGCTTGGGCCACGAGATGTCCTCGACCAACTCCATGCGCTCGGAGTACTCGACCCCGTCGGCCTTGAGCGCCCCGATCGCCTCCCCACGGGCCTGGCGCTGCTGGGCGTACAGGATCGGCCGGGGATCGTCGAGCACGGCCTCGATCACCGAGACCAGGTCCAGCTCGGGGGTGGGGGACTCCGGGTCGAGCACCTCCATCGCAGCGATCGCGAACGGCGCCAGCGGCTGGTTCAGCGCGAAATCCCGTTGGAGGTCCACCGTCAGCCGGACGTGCCGCCCGTCGCCGTCGGGCTCCGGGAGCCGTTCCACGATCCCGGCGGCCTCCAGTCCGCGGAACAGCTCGATCGCGCGGAGCACGTGCCGACGTACCCGCGCGCGGGTCTCGTGCGAGGACAACAGCAGGTGCCGCATGTGGTCGTAGCAACTGCCGGGTCGGGAGATGATGTTGAGCAGCATCGAGTTGCTCACCTCGAAGCGACTGGTCAGTTGCTCCGGCTGCGCGCCGACGAGCTTGTCGAAGGTCGACCGGGACCAGTTGACGAACCCCTCGGGGGGCTTCTTCTTGCCCGCCTTGGCCTTCTTCTTGGGGTTGGCGGCGGCCTTCGCGGCGGCCTTGGCGTTCTCGATCTCGTGCTCGGGGGCGAGCACCACCACGAACCCCTCGGTGTCGAACCCGGCCCGACCGGCACGGCCCGCGATCTGGTGGAACTCGCGGGCCTTGAGGACCCGCTGACGACGGCCGTCGAACTTGGTCAGGCCGGTGAACAGCACGGTCCGGATGGGCACGTTGATCCCGACGCCGAGGGTGTCCGTACCGCAGATGACGGTGAGCAGGCCGTCCTGCGCCAGCCGCTCCACCAGCCGCCGGTATTTGGGGAGCATGCCCGCGTGGTGGACGCCGATCCCGTGGAGCAGGAGTTTGCGCAGGGTGCGGCCGAACGCGGTGCTGAACCGGAACCCGCCGATCTCCTCGGAGACCGCGGCCTTGCGCTCCTTGGTCGCCACCGAGAGCGAGGTCAACGCCTGGGCCTGTTCGAGTGCGGCGGCCTGGGTGAAGTGGACGATGTAGACGGGGGCCTTGCCGTCACGGAGGAGCAGTTCCACCGTCTCGTGGACGCCGCTGAGCTCGTACTCGAACGACAGGGGGACGGGGCGTTCGGTGCCGCCGATGTGCACGCACTCCCGACCCGTGCGCCGACGCAGGTCCTCCCGCAACCAGTCGACGTCCCCGAGGGTCGCGGACATGAGCAGAAACTGCGTGTCGGGCAGTTCGATGAGCGGCACCTGCCAGGCCCACCCGCGGTCCGGCTCGGAGTAGTAGTGGAACTCGTCCATCACCACCTGGCCGATGTCGGCGGCCGACCCCTCTCGCAGGGCGATGTTGGCGACGATCTCGGCGGTGGCGCAGACGATGGGGGCGTCGGCGTTGACCGAGGCGTCGCCGGTGAGCATGCCCACGTTCTCGGCGCCGAAGACCTCGCACAGGGCGAAGAACTTCTCGCTGACGAGCGCCTTGATGGGGGCGGTGTAGTAGCTGCGGACACCTCGTGCCATCGCCGAGAAGTGGGCCCCCAGTGCCACGAGGGACTTGCCGGAGCCTGTGGGGGTGGCCAGGATCACGTGGCTGCCGGCGGCGATCTCGAGGACGGCTTCCTCCTGCGCCGGGTACGGCGTCAGCCCCCGGTCGGCGGCCCACGCCACGAACGCGTCGAACACCGCCTCGTCGTGCAGGTCGGCGGGGACGTCGTCGAGGTCGGCGAGGAGGTGGGGCAGATGCACCGGTCCGAGCCTAGTCGCCGGGGTCGGTCAGCCGTTCATCTCCGGGCCCCGGCCCGACCCGTCGTCCTCGGCCTGCTGGGCCAGGAACCGCTCGAACTCGGCACCGATCTCGTCGCCGGAGGGCAACGGCTTGCCGCCGGGGTTGAGTGAATCGGAGCCCAGCCGCGTCTCCATGAACTGGTCGTACTGCTTCTCCATGAGCTCGACGGCGGTGAGGACCTCGTGGTTGTTCTCGATCTGCGCGTTGACCTGCGCGGTGAACTCCTCGGCGGCCTTCTCCAGTCCGGTGGTCGGCAGCTCGAGGTCCGCGAGCCGCGAGACGTTGTCGACGAGGTTGAGCACCGCCGCGGGGTACGCGGTCTGGGACAGGTACTGGGGGACGTGCACGGTGAAGCCCGCGGACGGGATCCCGTGCTCGGCCATCCGCAGCTCGAGCAGTGAGGTCACGTTGCCGGGCACGGAGAACTCGCCGGGCCAGGCGGTGAACCCCTGGATGAGGTCCACATCACTGGCGTGGGCGCTGGAGTTGGTCGGCCGGGTGTGCGGCACGCCCAGCGGCATTGCCCCGAGTCCGATCGACATGCGGACGCCGAAGGTGGCGGCCAGATCGATCACGGAGTTGGTGAAACCGTCCCACTTCAGGTCGGGTTCGAGGCCCGAGAGCAACAGGAACGACGTGCCGTCGGTGGCCTTGACGGCGTGCAGTTGGATCGTCGGCTGGTCGTACTCGGAGAACCGATCGAACGAGTATTTCAGGTGGGGGCGGCGGGACCGGTAGTCCACCAGCTCGTCGACGTCGAACTCGACGATCAGCTGCGAGTCCAGGGTTTCGCGGAGGTGTTCGGCCACGCCCTGGATCGCCTGGCCGGCATCCGAGAACCCCTCGAGTCCGTGCACGAGGACCGGCCCGCGGCCGTCCTCAGAACGCAGGTCGGGAACGGGTTCGATCATTCGGTACAGATCGCTGTGCCTGGCCATGTCGACTCCTCTCGTCACCACACCCCGTCCGTCGGGAGTACGGGGTCGCCCGGTCGTCCATCCGGGACGGGGTTCACAACTGTGACAACGACACCGCGCCCGGGTTGATTCCCCGGTGGCGGTGCCCCTGCCGTTCCCCACAGGTCGTCCCCCTCTCCACAGGCGGGGCGCGACAGGACGCCCGCAGGCCTCCGGTGGCCGACCACGTGCCCGATGGTGAGACCGGTGCACGGCACCTGCGGGCCGGGACCCGGGCGGGGCCCAGGACGCGCGAGACAGGAGACGGATGAGGGCGATGACGACCGGCGAGATGATCGACGATGACGGGGCGGACGGACGGGCGACGGTGGTGATCTCCTCGCCGGAGGAGTTGATCGCCTCCATACCGGCGATGCTCGGGTTCCCACCGGGCCGGGGGTCGGTGGTGGTGCTGTGCGGCGAGACGGCCGACGGCGGGCAGGGGCCGGTGGTCCGTATGGATGTCGACGGGTTGCTGGGGGCGGGACGGGGCGACCCCGATGACGACGAGTTGCTCGACGGTGACGACGACGTGGACGGTTATCACGACGGCGGTCCCGACGACGCTTCCGTGGGGCGCTCGAACCCGGCTGTCGATCCCGGTCCCGCGCGCGGGTTGGCGCAGTTCTGCGCGCGGGAGGGGATCGGGTCGGTGCATCTGGTCGTGGTGCACGAGGACTGCGTGGAGGACTACCACGCGGGCTTGCGGGCGGAGGACGCCGCATCGGCGTTCGAGTACTGGCTGGGTGTCGCGGGCACAGAGGTCGCGGCGGCCTACGGCGTCGGCGAGTTCGCCGAGGGCGCACCGTGGGTGGACCTGTTCGGGATGGTCCGTGGGGTCCAACTCGATCCCGACTCGACGCAGATCGCCGCGGTCCACGCGTACGGTGGCCGGGTCCGGTCCGGCTCGCGGGACGAGATAGACCGGATGTACCTCGTGCGGGACGCGGACGCCTGCGACGAGGATCCCCACGAGTCGGGGCCGCCGCGGGTGGACGGGGCCCGTC
>NZ_JAALDN010000087.1 GCF_014144855.1 Dietzia maris
GGGCGGCGAGCCAGTCGGAGACCTCGCCGGCGTGCAGCACCGCGGCCTGCTCGAGCTCCACCTCGGCGGCGGGCTGGGGGGCGCCCTCCGGCAGGAAGGCGGAGAGGAATCGGTCGCGCGCCTGGGGGCCGAATTCCAACCGGTCGAACAGTGCGTTGACGTCGGCACGCTCCGGGGTGGCGCGGACGAGGTCCCTGATCTCGACGCCCAGGTCCAGGTCACGCGTGAGCTCGGTGATCCGCCGGTTGAGCTGCACCTGGGGCAGGTGCTCGCGGAAGCTCTCACCGACCTTGCCCTTGACCTCGTCCGCGTGCGCGATGAGCTCCGAGAGGGTGCCGTACTGGGTGATCCACTTGGCTGCGGTCTTGTCGCCGACCTTGGGCACGCCCGGGAGGTTGTCGGAGGTGTCACCGCGCAGCGCGGCGACGTCCGGGTACTGGGCCGGTGTCACCCCGTACTTCGCCTCGACGGCGCTGGGTGTGAAGCGGGCGAGCTCGGATACCCCCTTGACCGGATAGAGGACGGTGACCTCGTCGGACACCAACTGCAGAGCGTCGCGGTCCCCGGTGCAGATCAGCGTCTCGGCACCGCCCGAGTGGGTGGCGAGGGTGGCGATGATGTCGTCGGCCTCGTGGCCCTCCAGCGACAGCGTCCGCACCCCCAGCGCCACCAGCGCCTCCTGGATGAGTTCGACCTGCCCCTTGAACTCCTCGGGCGCGGCCGACCGGGTGGATTTGTACTCGGGGTACTCCGCCGTGCGGTGCAGCGTCGCACGGGAGACGTCGAACGCCACGGCCAGGTGCGTGGGCTCCTCCTCGGTCACCAGGTTGGCGACCATGGACAGGAATCCGTACACGGCGTTCGTGTGCTGCCCGGACGCCGTGGAGAAGTTCTCGGCCGGCAGCGCGTAGAACGCACGGAACGCGAGTGAGTGCCCGTCCAGGAGCAGCAGGCGGGTGGGCCCCTCCCCCGCTGTGGCGCCGGAGGTGGCGCCCGAACCGGGGGCGGTGTTGGCTTCTGCGGTCTGACTCGTGGTGCTCACACGGCCACTCTAGGGCGGGCGTCGGACAGACGCTCATCGGTCGTCGGTTAGACTTCCGGACCAGCGGTTCACCGCGTTCGCCCCCGTAGCCCAATTGGCAGAGGCAACGGATTCAAAACCCGTCCAGTGTCGGTTCGAGTCCGACCGGGGGCACCACCGCTCGAGCGAGGTCAGACCCGCTCGTATTCCTCTCATCACCTCATCACCGCCTCCGCCCTCTCCACCCGCGCGCCAGCCGGTGGCGCGGTGGTCCGCGACGCGCGTAATGTTTGCTTGTTGCAAGCAATCGGTTCGAGGAGTCAAGATGGCGATAGACGCGGAACGCGGTGGCCGGTTGGTGGTGGACCTCTCGCGGGTGGTCAAACTCCTGCGTGCGGTCAACCTCTCGGTGCCCCGCTACGACGAGGCCGTCGAGCCGTCCGCGCATCCGCTGCTGTTCGCCATCCATGACGGCCCGGCCCGGGTCACCGACCTGGCCGCCCGAGTCCACACCGACGTCTCGGTGGTGAGTCGCCAGGTCCGCCAACTCGAGACCCGCGGGCTCATCGCAAAGGTCCCCGATCCCGATGACGGACGTGCCAGCCTCGTCACACTCACCGCCGAGGGCACCGATCTCGTCAGCCAGGTGTTCGAGCGCAGTGGTGACTGGATGGCCGGCCTCCTCGAGGACTGGACGCCGGACCGGGCGGACGCCTTCATCGCGGACCTCGCCCGATTGGCCGACTCCCTCCACGCCGAACTCTGCTCTCTCACCTCCGCCGAGGAGAACCGATGACCACTCCCAAGACATCCTCGGTCCACGCAAGCGAGGACGGCGAGTTCACGCACCGCCAGATCCTCGTCATCCTGGCCGGCCTCATGTCCGCCATGTTCCTGGCCAGCCTCGACCAGACCATCGTGAGCACGGCGATCCGCACCATCGCCGACGACCTGCAGGGCCTTGACGCCCAGGCGTGGGTCACCACCGCGTATCTCATGACGTCCACCATCTCGACGCCCCTGTACGGCAAGCTCTCCGACATCTACGGACGCAAGCCGTTCTTCGTGATCGGCATCGTCATCTTCGTGTTCGGCTCATTGCTCTGCACGCTCGCCGCCTCGATGTACATGCTCGCCGTCTTCCGCGGCATCCAGGGACTGGGTGCCGGCGCACTGATGTCCCTGGCGCTCGCGATCATTGGCGACATCATCCCGCCCCGTGACCGCGCCAAATACCAGGGCTACATGCTGGCGGTCTTCGCGTCGTCGTCGGTCCTCGGGCCGGTGATCGGCGGGTTCTTCGCCGGGGCGGACACGATCTTCGGCATCGACGGGTGGCGCTGGATCTTCCTCATCAACGTCCCCATCGGCGCGGCGGCCCTGACCCTCGTGATGATCACGCTCAACGTCAAGAACGTCCGGGTCGACCATCGCGTGGACTGGGTGGGGGCCGCCGCGATAGTCGTCGGTCTGGTACCTCTCCTGCTGGTGGCCGAGCAGGGCAACACCTGGGGGTGGGGTTCCCCCGCCGCCCTCGGCTGCTACGTCGTCGGGCTAGCCGGCATCGGGCTCTTCCTCATCGTGGAGGCCCGCGCGGGCGACCAGGCCCTCATCCCGCTCCGACTGTTCCGCGACCGCACCTTCGCGATCGTCACGGTCGGAGGCGTGATCGTGGGTATGGCCATGTTCGGCGGCATGATGACGCTGCCGCTGTACATGCAGATCGTGCACGGAGCCGATCCCATGGAGTCGGGACTCATGATGCTCCCGCTGGTCGCGGGGATGATGGGTGCCTCGATCGTGTCGGGCCAGCTCATCTCCCGGACCGGTCGTGTCCGCGAGTTCCCGATCTTCGGCACGGCGGTGGCCGCTGTCGGCCTGTTCCTGCTGTGGACGATCGATGCAGACACGTCGCTGACGCTGGTGATGGTCTACATGCTGGTGTTGGGCATCGGGCTCGGCAACTGCATGCAGCCGCTCACCCTGCTCGTCCAGAACGCCGTGAGTCCGCGGGAGATCGGTGTGGCCACCGCGTCGGCCACTTTCTTCCGTCAGCTCGGTGGCACCGCCGGCGTCGCGGTGTTCCTGTCAATTCTCTTCAGCCGCGTCGGTGGCTCCATCTCGGGCGAACTAGAGCAGGCCGCCGCCGACGGTAGCCTCGCCCGCGGTGTTCAGGAGGGCCTCGCCGACCCCGCCCTGCGGCAGGATCCCGACGCGTACGGGATCGTCCGGGCCCTCGCCGACCCGACCACCGGCGCGGGGGCACTGGAAACGGTCACCAAGGACTCCTCGGTGATCAACCGGCTTCCCGAGCTGGTCGCCCACCCCTTCGAGCAGGGTTACGCACTGAGCATGTCCGAGATCTATCTGGTGGCCGGCATCCTCGCCGTGGCCGCCTCGGTGATCCTGGCGTTCATGCCGCAGATCGTGCTCCGGACCGGCTCGGCACAGGCCGAGGCCGCGCGCGAGGCGGCCGCGGCGGCCGCGCCCACGGGGACGGATGTCGAGGCGGCCGAGTCCGCCACCGCGACTACGACGAGTCCCTCGGCGGACCGCTCTCGCTCGGCGGACCGGCCAGACTGAGCCCGGCCAGACTGAGCCCGGTCGGAACCCGGTCGGCTACCCCTCGAGGTCGTCCTTGAGATTGGACAGCAGGGCGTGTTGGATGCGCTTGAGCCCGGCCGGCGCGAAGGTCCGCTCGAAGAATCCACCCACTCCCCCGGCGCCGTCCCACGAGGTGGTCATCTCGACGAGCGCGCCCCCCGTCGTCTCGCGCACCGTGTAGGTGGTGGCCATGGACGAGTTCTCGTCCTTCTCCACGAGTGACCAGTGCGCGGCGGCGTCGTCGACAGTGACGTTGGCCTTGACGTCCCGGCTTCGCTTCTTGGTGGCCTGGAGGTTCCACGCCGCGACGGTGCCGTCCCCCTGTCCACCCTGGATCAGGCGGTAGGCGCTGAACTGCTCGGGCTGGATGCGGGGCCGGACCTGCGCGTAGTCGGCGATCGCCGCGCTCACGGCCTCGACGGGCGCCTCGATGACGATGGTGTTGCTGGCGGTGACCCTGGCCATGATGATGACTCCTCCTCGTCGGTCCGACCGTGTCGCGCCCGCTACCTGACGCGGTGGTGGCGGCGCCCTCGGGTGGGCGCGTCAGACCACGTCCATCCTGCCCGACACACCGGCCCGTCGCGTACGCCATCTCGCGCCGGCCTTGCGCAGTTCCTCCAGCCAGAGGATCGACGACGCCACCGCGGTGGCCAGCAGCCATTCGTCGGCGCGGAGCGAGGTGGTGTCGAAGACGCCCTGCAGGAACGGCACCTGGACCACCGCGATCAGCAGCAGCGGCACCGCGCCCAGCGCGACCCAGATCGGGGCGTTGTGCGCCATGTCGCGAGAGAACACCGAGCCGTGGTCGGATCGAACATTCATCAGGTTGAACACCTGGAAGAAGACGAACGTCGCGTACGCCAACGTGGTGGCGAACAGCGGTTCCCCTGCTCGATCGGGGAACACCGCCTCGGCGGACGCCAGCACGAGCAGGGTACCCACGGCCATCACGACGCCCAGCCAGAGGATCCGCACCAAGCGCGTCAGAGTGAGGATCTGTTCGCCGGCCGGACGCGGAGGCCTGCGCATGGCATCCTTCTCCACCGGCTCGACACCCAGGGCCATCGCCGGCGGGCCGTCCATGACGATGTTGACCAACAAGACCTGCAGCGCGGTGAACGGCACCGTCGCCAGCCCCAACAGACCACTCGCCAAGAAGACGATCACGAACGCCCACGCGGTGGTGAGCTGGAACTTCACGAACTTGACGATGTTGTCGTAGATCCCCCGCCCCTGCCGCACCGCGGAGACGATCGTCGAGAAGTTGTCGTCGGTGAGCACCATGTCCGCCGCGCCCTTGGACACGTCGGTACCGGTGATCCCCATGGCGATCCCGATGTCGGCCTGACGCAGGGCGGGCGCATCGTTCACACCGTCTCCCGTCATCGCCACCACGTCCCCGTCAGCCTGGAGGGCCCGCACCATCCGGATCTTGTGCTCGGGGGTCACGCGGGCCAGCACGCCGAGGCGAGCGGCCCGGGCGGACAGCTCCTCGGCGTCGATGCGGTCCAGTTCGACACCGCTCACCGCCTCCCCGCCGATACCGAGGTCGCGGGCGATGGCCGAGGCCGTGACCAGGTGGTCTCCGGTGATCATGTGCACCGAGATGCCCGCCTGGTGGGCGATGCGTATCGACTCGGCGGCGCGTGGCCGCGGTGGGTCGACGATCCCCAGCACCGCGAGCACTGTCAGGTCGCGGACCTCGCCGAGCAGAGAGTCCTCGTCGGGTGGTCCGTCACCGTCGCCGAAAGGCCGGGCGGCCACGAGCAGCGTGCGCAGGCCGGACGCGGCGAGCCCCTCCGTGTCCGCGCGCAACGCTCCACGCCGCTCGTCGTCGAGCTCCACCGCCGTCGCCCCGTCCCAGACGTGCGTGGCGCGAGGCAGGACGGCACCGGTGGCACCCTTGACGTGGAGGACGAGGTCTCCACCCGGTGCGCGGTTGACCGTCGCCATGAACTTGTACGCCGAGTCGAACGGGACCTGGGCCACCCGCGGACGGGCGGCGCGCAGCCCCTCGACGTCGATCCCGCACTTGGTCGCCGCCACCAACAGTGCGCCCTCGGTCGGATCTCCGACCAGTCGCCCGTCGGCGACGATCGCGTCGTTGCACAACGCCATGGCCACCGCGGCCCGTCTCAGGTCCGGTACGACGTCCGGGTCGGACGACAGGACGGTCCCGGCCCCGTCGTATCCGGTCCCGGTCACGGAGTACGACCCGCCGCCCGCGACGATCCGCGTGACGGTCATCTCATTGAGGGTGAGGGTCCCGGTCTTGTCCGTCGCGATGTGGCTCGTCGAACCGAGTGTCTCGACGGCGGCGAGGTTCTTAATGATCGCGCCCTCGCGGGCGAGGCGCGAGGCACCCATCGCGAGCGTGAACGCCACGACCGCCGTGAGCCCCTCCGGGATCGTGGCCACCGCCAGGGAGACCGCGGACAGGAGCATGTCCGCCCAGGACTGACCGCGCACGAGCCCGATCGCGAGGACCAGTCCCACCACGGTCAGCGCGATCCCGGTGAGGACGCGGGCGAGCGTACCGATCCGTTTCTGCAGCGGCGTCGGACCGGCGCCCGCACCGCCCAGCAGGTCCGCGATCGCGCCCATCTCGGTGTGTTCACCGGTACCGGTCACCACGATGCGCGCCCGGCCCCGGGTGACCTCCGTGTTCATGAACACCATGCCAGCGCGGTCTCCGAGAGGCGCGACGACGTCCTGTACCGCTCCCGCGGCCTTGTCCACCGGGGCCGACTCCCCGGTCAACGTCGCCTCGGCCACCTGCAACCGGGATCCGGAGAGCACCCGGCCGTCGGCGGGGACCCTATCTCCGGACTCCACCACCACGATGTCGCCCGGGACGAGCCCACTGCTGTCGATCTCGGCCTCCACGCCGTCCCGCACCACCCGGCTGTGCGGGACCGACATATCGCGCAGGGCTGCGAGACCGGCCTCGGCACGGATCTCCTGGACGTAGTTGAGGATTGTGTTCAGCGCGACCACCAGCAGGATGACCACGGGGGTCTCCCATTCCCGGGACACCCCCGCGCTCACCGCAGCCGCGACCGCGAGCACGAGGATCATCGGGTCCGCCAGCAGCCTCACCACCCGCCGCCACCCGGGAACCCGCTCGGCCTCGGGCAAGGTGTTGGGCCCGTGCCGGACGAGACGGGCGCCCGCCTCGGCGCTGGTGAGTCCGTCCGGGCCCGTACCGAGGCGGGACAACACCTCCGCGGGCGCGAGGGTGTGCCACGGAGTGGGAGGACCGGACTCTGCGGGCGTCCTCGTCGTCGTCATCTCCCCGGCCCCTCCCCCGCGTCAGTCCTCCCCGCGCCCACGGCGGCGGTCTCAGTGCCCTCGGGCGATCCACTCCTCGAGGTGCGGGGATTCGTCCCCGACCTTCGTCCCGTCACCGTGACCGGTGTGCACCAGCGTCTCCGCGGGCAGCGTGAGGATGCGCTCGCGGATGGAGGTGATGATGGTCGGGAAATCCGAGTACGAGCGGCCCGTGGCCCCCGGTCCGCCGGAGAACAAGGTGTCGCCGGAGAACAACACGCCCGCCTCGGGAACGTGGAACACGCACGATCCCGGTGAGTGCCCGGGCGTGTTCATCACGTCGATGCGGGTACCCGCGATCTCCAGACGCTGCCCGTCGGAGAGCTCGCCGTGGGAGACGGTGGGGTGGGTCTCGTCCCACAGCATCTGGTCACCCGGGTGCACCAGGATCGGCGCATCCAGCTTCTCCGTCAGTTCCGGCGCCACAGTGATGTGGTCGTTGTGGGCGTGCGAACACAGGATGCCCTTGACCCGGCGGCCCGCCACCGCGTCGATGATCGGCTGGGCAGTGTGCGCGGCGTCGATCACGTACACCTCGGAGTCGTCCCCGAGGATCCAGATGTTGTTGTCGACCTCCCACTCGCCGCCGTCGAGCGCGAAGATGCCGCTCGTGACGACCTTCTCGATGCGCAGCCCGCCGGCGTGCCCGGCGCTGGTGTGGATCTCGCTCACATCGTCACCACCGATCGGAGGACGGAACCGGACTTCATCGCGTCGAACGCCGCCTCGACGGCGTCGATGCCGATCCGCTCGGAGACGAACTTCTCGAGCGGGAGCCGACCCTGCAGATGCAGATCCACGAGCATCGGGAAATCGCGCTCGGGCAGACAGTCGCCGTACCAGGACGACTTGAGCGAGCCACCACGGCCGAAGAAGTCCAGCAGCGGCAACTCCAACCGCATCTCCGGCGTGGGCACGCCCACCAGGACCACGGTCCCGGCGAGATCACGCGCGTAGAAGGCCTGCTCGTACGTCTCCGGCCGACCGACGGCGTCGATCACGACGTCGGCGCCGACGCCGTCCGTGAGCTCCTGGATCGCGGCCACCGGATCGGTCGAGGTCGAATTGACCGCGTGGGTCGCACCGAAGTCCTTGGCCCACTCGAGCTTGGTGTCGTCGATATCGACCGCGATGATCGTCGAGGCGCCCGCGAGTCGGGCGCCCACGACCGCGGCGACACCGACTCCACCGCACCCGATGACGGCGACGGACTGGCCACGGCTGACCTGGCCGGTGTTGACGGCCGCGCCGATGCCGGCCATGACACCGCATCCGAGCAGTCCGGCGACCGCCGGGTCCGCCGCTGGGTCGACCTTGGTGCACTGCCCCTCGTGGACGAGGGTCTTGTCGATGAACGCGCCGATGCCGAGCGCGGGGGTGAGCTCGGTGCCGTCGCTCAGCGTCATCTTCTTGGACGCGTTGTGGGTGGCGAAGCAGTACTGCTGCTGGCCCCTCTTGCAGGCCCGGCACTCACCGCACACCGCGCGCCAGTTGAGGACGACGTAGTCGCCCTCGGCGACATGGGTGACCCGGTCACCGACGGTCTCGACGATGCCCGCGGCCTCGTGGCCCAACAGGAACGGGTACTCGTCGTTGATCCCGCCGTCCCGGTACGCCAGGTCCGTGTGGCAGACGCCGCACGCCTGCACCCGCACGATGACATCGTTCGGTCCGGGATCGGGGACGACGACGTCGACCAACTCGACCTCGGCCCCCTTGCTACGGGCAATGACGCCCTTGACGGTCTGCGACATGGATCGCCTCTCGACTGGTGGTGGACTCTCTCGCCCCACTGTGTCAGAAAGGCCCGACACGTGGCCCGTCAACGCGGTCGCGCCCCGCCTCCTCGAGGGGAGACGGGGCGCGACGGGTGCGTGTCGGGGGCGTCGATCGATCAGACGGCGACGCCGTTGGCGCGGAGCCACGGCACCGGGTCGATCCACTGGCCGGCCGGGTTGCGCACACCGAAGTGCAGGTGCGGCCCGGTGGAGTAGCCGCGGTTTCCGACCATTCCGATGACCTGCCCGGCGTTGACCCGCTGGCCGACCGAGACGTGGTTCTGGTCGTTGTGTCCGTACTCGAGCAGGTGGCCGTCGTCGGTCTGGATCCGGATCCACAGTCCGTACCCCGAGGCCGGGCCGGCAGCCACGACGGTGCCGGACTTGGCGGCGAACATCGGGGTCCCGATCGGTGCACCGAAGTCCGTGCCGTTGTGGAACGTTCCCCAACGGGGGCCGAAGCCGGAGGTGATCGGACCGTAGGTCGGGGCGTGGGCGCCACCGACGGAGGGGACACCGAGCGAGCCCAACACAGCCGGGTCGATCGCGTACTCCCGAAGCTGGTCCTCGGTGAGGCCGATGCCCTGGATGACGCCCTGCGCCATCTCGGTCAGCTGGTCGGCGTTGATCTCGGCGGACTGGGCGGAGGCTGCGGGGGCGGCGGCCATGGCCATGCCGCCGGAGAGGGCGGCGCCGGCGACGGTGCCGGCAACGAGGCGGCCCATGTTGGACGAGCGGGCGGCGCGGTGGCGCCCGGCGGTCGCGCCGGTGCCCTCGACGCCGAGTCGATCGGCGAGCTCGGCGTAGGAAATGCGAGTGGCGTCGGACATCAGGGAACCTCGGAGACTGGAGCGGGTGAAGCAGGGACGTGACCGGCTTCCCCGGTCGACCCCAAGAAGGTAACAGAAGTGTCTCGACTCTGTCACGTCAAAGGCACGAACACAGACGAAAGCGCCGGTGAGCGGCTTGCTCACCGGCGCCTGTCGGTTGTTATCCGATGGTGATCAGTGGTCGACCTCGCCCATCCGGTGGACGAGGATGAAGTTGGTCGACCCCTCGACGCCCGGCACGTTCCCCGCGACGAGCACGATCAGGTCGTCCTCGTTGTACCCGTCGAGCGGGAGCAGCATCTCGTCGGTGACCTTGACGATCTCCGCCGTGTCGTTGACGCGGTCGGTGAGGAAGGTCTCGGTCCCCCACGTCAGCGCCAGCTGGCTGCGGATGCGGGGGTCGCTGGTGATGGCGATGAGCGGCAGGTGGCTGTGCAGACGGGCGAGCCGCCGCACCGTGTCCCCCGTCGAGGTGACCGCGACGAGCGCCTTCGCCCCCAGCCGCTCACCGATCTCGCGGGCGGAGTAGGAGATGACACCGCGCTTGGTCCGTGGGATGTGCACCAGATCCGGCGCGGCCGTGGAGTCCGACTCCACCGCGAGTGCTATGGACGACATCGTGCGTACGGTCTCGATCGGGTACTTGCCCACGGAGGTCTCCCCCGAGAGCATCACCGCGTCCGCCCCGTCGAGGACGGCGTTCGCCACGTCGGACGCCTCGGCCCGGGTGGGCCGGGAGTTCGTGATCATCGACTCGAGCATCTGGGTGGCCACGATGACGGGCTTGGCGTTCTCGCGCGCGATCTGGATGGCACGCTTCTGGACCAGCGGCACCTCCTGCAGCGGCAACTCCACGCCGAGGTCGCCCCGGGCCACCATGATGGCGTCGAATGCCAGGACGATGGACTCGAGATTCTTGACGGCTTCCGGCTTCTCGAGCTTGGCGATGATGGGAACGTGGATGCCCACCTCGTCCATCACCTCGTGCACGAGGTCGACGTCCGCCGGCGACCGCACGAACGACAGCGCGATGAAGTCCACCCCCAGACCGAGGGCGAACCGGAGGTCGGCGATGTCCTTCTCGCTCAGCGCGGGGACGGAGACGTTCATACCCGGCAGGGACACGCCCTTGTTATTGGAGACGGTTCCGCCCTCGGTCACGACGCAGTGGACGTCGTCACCGTCGACCTTCTCGACGGTCAGTCCGATGTTGCCGTCGTCGACGAGGAGGCGGTCTCCCGGGCGGGCGTCGTTCGCCAGCCCCTTGTAGGTGGTCGAGACGCGATCCTTGGTGCCCTCCACCTCCGCGACGGTGATGACGACACGGTCGCCCTCCGCCCACTCGTGCCGGCCCTCGATGAAGCGGCCGAGGCGGATCTTGGGGCCCTGCAGGTCCGCGAGGACGCCGACGGCCCGGCCGGACTCGTCGGAGGCCTTGCGGACCCATCGGTAGTTGGCCTCGTGGTCAGCGTGCTCTCCGTGGCTGAAGTTGAGGCGGGCGACATCCATCCCCGCGTCGACCAGCTCTCGGATGCCTTCCTCCGACGCGACGGCGGGACCCAGGGTGCAGACGATCTTGGTACGACGATTCACTCGTACCAATCTAGTCCCCTCGACCGGCCACCCGGTTAACCCGAGGTCAACGACCAGCCAACGGGGGTGCGTCGCCCGCGGGACCACCCTCCGCCGGGTCGTCCCCGACGTCGTCCGGCGCCCGCAGGTCAGAGGCCTCCTCCCGGCCGCGGCGGGCCCGCCAGAGATACACCAGCGCGGCGAGCATGACCACGAGTGAGACGATGGTGTTGATACGCAGTCCGAACACCTCTGTGGCGGCGTCCGCGCGCAGCAGTTCCACCCAGAAGCGACCGAAGCAGTACAACGCCACATAGAGGGCGAAGAGCCGACCGTGGCCCAGGCGGAACCGCCGGTCGATCAGCACCAACGCGATCGCCACGAGAACGTTCCACAGCAGCTCATAGAGGAATGTCGGGTGAACGGTCGCCAGCACCTGGCCGGTCGACCGCCCGATCGTCTCCGAGTACCCGTAGGACTCGTCGTAACGCTGGTAGATCTCCAGCGCCCAGGGCACATCGGTCTCGCGGCCGTAGAGCTCCTGGTTGAAGTAGTTGCCCAGTCGGCCGATCCCCTGTGCCAACACGATGCCGGGGGCGATCGAGTCGCCCAGCGCCCCCAGCGCCCGGATGCCCTGTTGACGCAGACCGATGTAGGCGCCGAGAGCGCCGAACGCGACCGCGCCCCAAATGCCCAGGCCGCCATCCCAGATCTTCAACGCGTCGACGGGATCGCGGCCCTCTCCGAAGTAGCGGTACCAATCGGTGGCCACGTGGTAGATCCGTCCGCCGATCAGGCCGAAGGGGATCGCCCACAGCGCCGTGTCGATCACCACGCCGGCCCGGCCGCCACGGGCGACCCAGCGCTTCTCGCCCCACCAGATGGCGACGACGATGCCGAGGATGATCCACAGGGCATACGCACGCAGGGGGAACGGACCGATCTCCCAGACGCCCTGGGGAGGGCTGGGGATCACGACCCGGTCCCGCGCCGGCGGACGCCCTCGGCCAACTCGGCGGTCAGCCTCCCGAGGGCGTCGAGCCCCTCGGTCGCCGCCGTGATGAGTGCCGACCCGACGATCACGCCGTCGGCGTACGATGCGATCTCGGCCGCCTGCTCACCGTTGCGCACCCCCAGCCCGACCCCACAGGCGAGGCCGGAGATCTCACGGACCCGCGCGGTGAGGGTCCGGGGCGCGTCCGAGACGACGTCCCGGGCGCCGGTGACTCCCATGACGGCCTGGACGTAGACGAAACCGCCCGTGTTGGAGAGCGTCATCGCGAGTCGCTCGGGGGTCGACGACGGCGCGACGAGGAACACCCGGTCGATTCCGTGGGCGTCCGACGCGGCGATCCAGTCCTCGGCTTCGTCCGGGATGAGGTCGGGCGTGATGACGCCGGTACCGCCGGCGGCGGCGAGGTCGGCGGCGAAACGGTCGACACCGTACTGGAGCACCGGGTTCCAATAGGTCATGACCACGGGGACCGCACCGGCTGCGGCGACCGCGCGGACCACCTCGAAGGTGTCCGCCACGCGGAACCCGGCCTCGATCGCGGTGTCGGCGGCGGCCTGGATGGTCGGCCCGTCCATCATGGGATCGGAGTACGGGATGCCGACCTCGACGATGTCGCATCCGCCCTCGACCATCGTGCGCACGGCGTCGATCGACCCCTCGAGAGTCGGGTAACCCGCCGGGTAGTAGCCGATGAGCGCGGCCCGGTCCTCGCTCCGGCACCGCTCGAACACGTCACTGAGAACGCTCATCCCTCGACTCCTCCGTCCGCGAACTCGCCCGCGCCGTCGTCGGCGCCCTGGCTCGAATCCACCCCGGCCTCGGGCGGGGTCCCCCCGTCCAACAGGCCGAACCACCGGGCGGCGGTGTCGACGTCCTTGTCGCCGCGACCGGAGACGTTGACCAGGATGAGGTCCACGCCCTCCGCGGCGAGCTGCGCGGCACCGGCGATCGCGTGCGCCGACTCGATGGCGGGGATGATGCCCTCAGTGCGGCACAACTGAGCGAACGCGTCCATGGCCTGGGTATCCGTGATCGGGCGGTACTCGGCCCGCCCGATCTCCGCCAGGCGCGAATGCTCGGGCCCGACACCCGGGTAGTCCAGGCCCGCCGAGATCGAATGGGACTCGATCGTCTGCCCGTCGGAGTCCTGCATGAGATGGGCGTACGAACCCTGGAAGACCCCGGGCGTCCCCGCGTTGACGGTCGCCGCGGTGCGTCCGGACCCCACGCCGTCACCCCCGGCCTCGCACCCGACCAGACGAACCGATTCGTCGTCGATGAACGAATGGAACAACCCGATCGCGTTGGAACCACCGCCGACGCACGCCACGGCGGCGTCCGGCAGCCGACCGGCCTGATCGAGGATCTGCACCCGGGCCTCGGCGCCGACGACGCGCTGGAAGTCGCGGACCATCGTCGGGAAGGGGTGCGGCCCGGCCGCGGTACCGAACGCGTAATAGGTGTCGTCCGCGTGGGCGACCCAGTCCCGCATCGCCTCGTTGATCGCGTCCTTCAACGTGGCCGAACCGATCTCCACGGCCTCGACCTCGGCACCGAGCAACCGCATCCGCGCCACGTTGAGCGCCTGCCTGCGCACGTCCACCGCGCCCATGTAGACCTTGCACTCGAGGCCGAGGAGGGCACACGCCGTCGCCGTGGCCACCCCGTGCTGACCGGCGCCGGTCTCCGCGATCACCCGCTTCTTGCCCATCCGCTGCGCGAGCAGCGCCTGGCCGAGGACGTTGTTGATCTTGTGGGAGCCCGTGTGGTTGAGGTCCTCGCGCTTGAGGAACACCCGCGCACCGATCTCCGCACCGAACCGCGTCGCCTCGTACAACGGCGACGGCCTACCCGAGTAGTGGCGCTGCAACCGGTCGAGCTCGTCGAGGTACTCGTCGTCCGCCCGGGCCTTGGCGTAGGCGTCGGTCACCTCGTCGACCACCGCCATCAGCGCCTCGGGGACGTAACGGCCGCCGAACGGCCCCCAGTGGCCCCGCTGGTCGGGCTCATGTCCGGTGGTGGACCGGAGCACCTCTCCCATGGTGGGCAGTGTCGGAAAATCCTTGGAGTTCACGTCCCCAGTCTGCCGGAAGCCGGCGGCACCGGACTAGCGGGGTCCCTGCGGGCAGGACGGGTGGGCACCGGCCGTGGCCAGGGCGTTGCAGGCCGCCCGCGGGTCGCCCTGCGTCACCAGTCCCTCGCCCACGAGCACGGCGTCCGCCCCGACGCTGGCGTACGCCAGGAGGTCCGAGGCGTCCCGGACCCCGGACTCGGCGATCTTGACGACGTCGGACGGGAGCCCGGGCGCGATCCTGGAGAACACGTCCCTGTCGACCTCGAGTGTCTTGAGGTTGCGGGCGTTGACACCGATGACCGTGGCTCCGGCCTCCAGCGCGCGGTCGGCCTCCTCCTCGGTGTGGACCTCCACCAACGCCGTCATACCCAGCGACTCGGTGCGATCGAGGAGCGACACCAGGGCGTCCTGCTCGAGCGCGGCCACGATGAGCAGGATCAGATCCGCGCCGTGCGCCCGCGCCTCGTGGATCTGGTACGGCCCCACCACGAAGTCCTTCCGCAGAACCGGGATGTCGACCGCGCGGCGGACCGCGTCGAGATCGGCCAGGCTGCCGTTGAAACGCCGCTCCTCGGTGAGGCAGGAGATGACGCGCGCCCCGCCCTTCTCGTACATCCGGGCCAGGACAGCGGGGTCGGGGATCTCGGCCAGGGCACCCTTGGACGGGCTGGCCCGCTTGACCTCGGCGATGACGCCCACCCCGGGATCGCGCAACGCCTTGAGAGCGTCGAGTGGGTCCGCCGCCGACTGGGCCGCCTTCTTCACGGCCGCCATATCGATGACGGCCTCACGGGCCGCGACGTCCTCACGGACCCCGTCGAGAATCGAGTCGAGCACGGTACCCACCGTGACCTCCCTCTGCAGTCGTAGGGCGGAAAGTGTGATCGAGATCAACAATAGAGGTCCCGGCCGGGGTTCCCGAATCGGGACCGCCCCGACCCGGTCAGCCGGTCGGATCCCGTCCGTCGTCCAACTCCTGCCACAGGTCCCGCCCGGCGTCGTCCTCCGTGTCCGGTCCGGTCGCCGCACCCTCCCGCCGGGCCGCCGGGGTCACGTACCGGTCGTCGCGGCGCACCGGGCGGGCCGGACTGGCCAGGACGACGATCCCCGCCGCCAACAGGGCGACGGCGCCCGCGCCGGTGATCACGGGTCCCGCGGGCCGGGTCGACAACTCGGTGATCTCCGACCACTGCGGGATCGCCTCCGCGCCCTCGGAACCCGGCCCGGCATCGGTCCGGGCCAGGCCCTCGTCACTCGTGATCACCGAGTGGACCCGGTCGGCGTCGACCTCCCCCACCGACATCGCCATGAGGCCCCCGGCGGCCACGCCGAGCAGTGCGATGACGGCGCCCACCGCTCGCGCGGCAGTACCTCGGACCAGCGCCACAGCGGCGATCGCCGCCAGCGCACCCAGTGCGAGCGGGACGAGGGCGGGTTGCCAGTCCGCTCCGGTCAGGGCCCGTCGGCCCTCTCCCGACTGGTCGTTGAAGGCCACCACGTCGAGCCACACCATCCGCGAGGCGACCCACAGCAGCGCCGCCCCCACCACCAACAGCACGACGGGGACCAGCAGACGGGCGCGGTGGGTCACCGGCCCTCCCCTGCGTCGCGCAGTGTCTCCGCGGCTGCGACGGCCCGCAGGACCGCCATCGCCTTGTTGCGGCACTCCGCATCCTCCGAGGCGGCCACCGAATCGGCGACGATGCCGGCACCCGCCTGGACGTAGGCCGTGCCGTCCTTGATCACGGCCGACCGGATCGCGATGGCCTGATCGGTGTTTCCGGCGAAGTCGACGTAGCCGACCACGCCCCCGTAGACACCGCGTCGCGTGTCCTCGAGGTCCTCGATGATCTGCAGAGCGCGGGGCTTGGGCGATCCGGACAGCGTGCCGGCCGGGAAACAGGCGGTCACGGCGTCGATGCCCGTCTGCCCGTCGGCCAGGCGCCCGGTCACCGTGGACACGAGGTGCATCACATGGCTGTAGCGCTCGACCTGGCGGAACTCGGTCACCTCCACCGTGCCCGGCACGCAGACCCGGCCGAGGTCGTTGCGACCGAGATCGACCAACATCAGGTGTTCGGCGTTCTCCTTGGCGTCATCCACCAGGTCCTTGGCGAGCAGGACGTCGTGCTCCTCGTCGTCGCCCCTCGGTCTGGTCCCCGCGATCGGATGGGTCGTCGCCGCCCCGTCCTGGACGGTCACCAACGCCTCCGGGCTCGATCCCACGATGGTGAAGGCGGTATCGCCGAACCCGTCCTCCCCGCTACCGTCCGGGATCGTCATGAGGAACATGTAGGGGCTCGGGTTGGTGGTGCGCAGAATCCGGTAGACGTCGCGCGGCGAGGCGGCGGTGTCGACCTCGAACCGCTGACTGAGCACCACCTGGAAGGCCTCGCCCGAGTAGATCTGCTCGATGATGTCGGCGACCCGCGCATGGTACGTCGACTCGTCGGTGCAGCGACGCACATCGGGGGCGGGAGTGTCGAACACGCTCACTCCGCCCGTCCCCGGGTCGGCGAGCCGCGCCGTCATCGAGTCGACCCGGGCCACCGCGTCCGCGTAGGCCTGCTCGACCCGCTCGTCGCTGCCGTCCCAGTTGACCGCGTTGGCGATGAGATGGATGCGGCCCTCATGATGATCGAACGCCGCCAGATCCGTGGCCAGCAACTGGACCATCTCCGGCACCTGCAGGTCGTCGACGGTGTCGGGCCGGATCCGCTCGAGCCGGCGCACAATGTCGTACCCGAGGTAACCGACCATTCCCGACGTCAACGGGGGCAGTCCCGGGATCTGATCGGTGCGCAACAGGTCGAGTGTCCTCCGGAGCGCGTCCAGCGGGTCACCGCCGGTGGGCGCGCCCGCGGGCACGTTGCCCCACCACGTCGCCTCGCCCGAGCCGTCGACGGTCAACGCGGCGGCCGCCCCACAGCCGATGAACGACCACCGCGACCACGAGCGCCCGTGCTCCGCCGACTCCAGCAGGAACGTCCCCGGTCGGTCGCCGGCGAGCTTGACGTACGCGGACAACGGGGTCTCGGAATCCGCCAACACCGTGCGCACCACCGGCACGACCCGGTGGCCCGCGGCGAGCGCGCGGAACTGTTCGAACGTGGTCGTCTCGGTGCTCATCCGAGGGCCTTGCCGCCGATCCCGAAGGAATCGTGCGGCATGTCGTGGACGTGGACCCACACCTTCGCCGGGTCCTTGCCCGAGGCCTCGGCGTACGCGGCCGTGACCGCCTCGATGACGCGGGCCTTGTCCGCCGCGGCCATCCCGTCGAGTTGGTTGATCTGGATGAAGGGCACGCCGTTCAGTCCTCTCCGAGCAGGGTTGCGGTGTCGAAACAGCTGGTGGTGCCCCGGTGGCAGGCCGCGCCGGTCTGGTCGACATGGAGCAGGACGGTGTCTCCGTCGCAGTCGATCTCCACGCGACGCACGTGTTGCACGTGGCCGGAGGTCTCCCCCTTGACCCACCGTTGCCCACGCGAGCGGGAGTAGTACACACCCCGCCGGGTCGCCAGCGTCTCCGCCAGCGCGGCGTCATCCATCCACGCCATCATGAGCACCCTGCCCGACGTCGCGTCCTGCACGACCGCGGCGACGAGGCCGTCGGCGTTGCGCGACAGCCTCTCGGCGATCGAACGATCCAGGACGTGGGCGCTCATCGGACCGTGATCCCCTCTGCCGCGAGCGCGTCCTTCACGTCGCCGATGGTCATCTCCCCGAAGTGGAAGACACTGGCCGCGAGGACGGCGTCGGCCCCGGCGTGGACCGCCGGAGCGAAGTGCTCGACCGCACCGGCACCGCCCGAGGCGATGACGGGTATCGACACCGCCTCGCGGACCGCCTTCACCATCGCCAGGTCGAAACCCGCCTTGGTGCCGTCGGCGTCCATCGAGTTGAGCAGGATCTCGCCCACGCCGAGCTCCTGCCCGCGCCGCGCCCACTCGACGGCGTCGATGCCGGTACCGCGGCGACCACCGTGCGTGGTGACCTCCCATCCCGACGGGGTCTGCTCGGACCCCTCGGGTACGGTCCGCGCGTCCACGGACAGGACGATGCACTGCGAGCCGAATCGTCGACTGAGCTCGCCGAGCAGCTCGGGGCGGGCGATGGCGGCGGTGTTGACGCTCACCTTGTCCGCGCCGGCCCGCAGCAACTGGTTGACGTCCTCCTCGGTACGCACGCCTCCTCCCACGGTGAGGGGGATGAAGATCTGCTCGGCGGTGCGCTTGACCACGTCGATCATGGTCCCGCGACCCGACGACGACGCGGTCACGTCGAGGAAGGTCAGCTCGTCGGCGCCCTGCTCGTCATAGGCGGCGGCCAACTCCACGGGATCACCCGCGTCGCGGAGGTCGAGGAAGTTGACGCCCTTGACCACGCGGCCGGCGTCCACGTCGAGGCACGGGATGACCCTGGTGGCGAGTGTCATGATCCGGTCACCGCCCGCCCTGGAGCCACGGACGGGGGCTCTCGGGCTCCGGAGTGGCGCGCCGTCGCCCGGCCTCGAAGAAGTTGCTCGGCTCGCCGAGTTGACGGATCGTGTCGAGGACCTCCGCGTGGGCTCGCGGGCCCGCGGCGAGGATGGACTGGGAGTCGGTGGACCAGGGCTCCCCCGTGAGGTCGGTGACCACACCACCCGCTGCGCGGACATGGGAGGCGCCGGCCGCGTTGTCCCACGCGAAGTTGCCGAAGCTGACCGCCGCCGACAGTCGCCCCGAGGCGACGAAAGACAGGTCCACCCCGGTGGAGCCGAACTTGCGGGTCCGGGCCGCGTCGAGCGTGAGCTGCTCGAAGACCTCGCGGCGATAGGCCGGAGGGTAGGTCGTGCGGGCACCGGTGTTGAGGGAACCCAGCCCCAGTGCGACGTCACGGATGGAGACGTCGGGGATCTGCGAGACCTCCGCGCCGTTCTCCTTGAGCGGTCCCCCCGCGATCGAGGTGAACGTCATCCCCAGCAGCGGCAACCAGGTCAGCCCCAGCACCGGCTGACGCTCGTGGACCAACGAGACCAGGATGCCGGCGGTCGGGATGCCCAACGAGTAGTTGGCCGTGCCGTCGACGGGGTCGACCACCCAGAGCGTGCCCTCGTTGACGGGCGGACCGCCGTACTCCTCACCGTGCACCTCGAGCCCTGTCCCCTCCCTCAGGGCCTCCGAGATACGGCGCTCCAACTCGAGGTCCAGTTCGGTCGCGAAGTCGTTGCGCGATCCCTTGTTCTGGATGCCCTTCGCGCCGACCCCCTCGACGAAGCGAGGAGTAACCTCGTCGAGCACGCGCGTCGCCAGCGCGAGCGCCTCGGTCGGGTCGACGGGGAGGTCCGTCGGCAGGGCATTTCCGGTCTGATGGTCCATCTCGGGCCTCCTGCTCGAGGTCATGCGGGGTCGGGAAGCTACCTGGCGGTCACGAGGCCGCGTGGTCAGCGTCGGCTGACGGCGGCGAGCGCCTCGGGAAGGGTGAACCGGCCCGCGTAGAGCGCCTTGCCGACGATCGCGCCCTCCACGCCCTGCGGCACCAGCGTGGCGATGGCCTCGAGGTCCGCGACAGAGGAGACACCTCCCGACGCCACCACGGGGGCGTCGGTGGCCGCGCACACCTGCGAGAGCATCTCGAGGTTGGGCCCGTTCAGCATGCCGTCCTTGGACACGTCGGTGACGACGTACCGGGCGCAGCCGTCCGCGTCCAGACGCTCGAGAACCTCCCAGAGGTTGCCGCCGTCGGAGACCCATCCGCGACCACGCAGCCTGGGCTCGCCGTCGACCACCCGCACGTCGAGTCCCACCGCGATGCGATCACCGTGACGGGCGATGGCCGAGGCACACCACTCCGGGTTCTCCAACGCGGCCGTACCGAGGTTCACGCGCGCACAGCCGGTGGCCAGGGCGGCCTCGAGCGAGTCGTCATCGCGGATGCCACCGGACATCTCGACCTTGACGTCGAGCGCCCCCACGACCTCGGCGAGGAGGTCGCGATTCGAGCCCCGGCCGAATGCGGCATCGAGGTCCACGAGATGCACCCATTCCGCACCGTCACGCTGCCACTGCAGCGCCGCGTCGAGCGGGGCCCCGTACGAGGTCTCGGTCCCGGCCTCCCCCTGGACGAGACGGACGGCCTGACCGTCTGCGACGTCGACGGCGGGCAGGAGTTCGAGGTAATTGGCGTTGGTCACGGCCATCAGCCTAGTCCGTCGTCACCGGGGCGCTCCGCCTGCCCGCCGGGCTCCTCGCCGTACTCGGCGCGGATCGCGCGATCGGTGATGCGGTTGGACACCAGACCCATCGCGGCGACCGACAGGAGCAGCCCGACCAGTGCGACGACGGCCTTGCCGACCGGCGGCACGGGGACCACGGCCACCGCGATCGCGGTCAGCGCGAGACCGAGTACTCCCGCGCCGGCCACCCCCAAGGCGAGCACGGCGAAGGACACCGGAGCCCGGTCCCCCTCACCCCTATCGGACAGAACGGATCCAGTTCTCGAGGAGCTGCAGTCCCGCGTCGCCCGATTTCTCGGGGTGGAACTGAGTGGCCGACAGCGGGCCGTTCTCCACAGCCGCGATGAACCTGGTGCCGTGCTCGGCCCAGGTGACGTCGGGGGCTCGGAGGTGATCCGACGGCTCCATCTCCCAGCGCTGGACGCCGTAGGAGTGGACGAAGTAGAACCGCTCGTCGGCGGGCATGCCGGCGAACAGGATGCTGTTCGAGGGCGCCTCGACGGTGTTCCAGCCCATGTGCGGCAGCACGGGTGCGTGCAGCTTCTCCACCACGCCGGGCCACTCACCGCACCCGGGGACCCCCGGGGAGTCCTCGTGCTCCCCGTCCGAGAACTCGGTGCCGCGCTCGAACATGACCTGCATGCCGACGCAGATACCCAGGACGGGCCGGCTGCCGGCGAGACGCTCACCGATGATCCGGGGGCCCTTGACCGCTTCGAGTCCCTTCATGCAGGCGGCGAACGCGCCGACCCCCGGCACGACCAACGCCTCCGCCTCGGTGGCGACGCGGGGATCCGAGGTGAGCTCGACCTCGGCGCCGACCCGCTCGAGCGCACGGTGCGCGGACCGCAGGTTTCCCGAGCCGTAGTCCAGGAGTGCTACCCGTGTGGCGGAAGTCGTCATTGGTTCACCTTATCGCCGGTGTCGGTCAGGGTCAGATCGCGCGTGGGCCTGGTGCGTCGGGCGCCCACCGCCGCCGGGCCGCCCACCGCGAGGACGACCCCGGCCGCCACGGCGAACAGCACGACGTAGCCGAGGCCGGCGAACCCGCCCATGACGACGGATCCGAGACCGGTACCGGCGTCGAAGGAGATGTTCCACGACGCGGACGCCGTCCCCAGACGCGAGCGCGGCATCCGTTCGAACGACGCGACCAGGGCTTCGTTCTGAACGGCTCCGAACCCGAGACCGAAGACGACGGTCGGGACGAGGAACCACCAGGGGTTCACCTCCATGGTCAACAACCCCGCGATGCCGAGCATTCCGAGTGCCGCCACCCCGAGACCCGGCCAGACCAGTGCCCCGGGTCCACGTCGGTCCGAGATGAGCCCGGCGACGGTGCGGCCGACGATGACACCGGCGCCCAATAGTCCGAGTCCCACGCCGGCGACGACCGCGCCGCTTCCGGAGACGATGGAATCCAACGCGGGTGACAGGAACGACGCCGCTGCTCCGTAGGGCAGGGTCACCGCCACCATGACCAGGAACGGCCCGGCCAGGAGGAGAACGACCTGCCTCGGGCCGAGCGCCGACTGCTCCGACTCCCCCGGCGGGCTCGGGTACACATGGGGCAGTCGAGCGGCGGCGACCAGTCCCACGACGCCGAACCCGGTGGCCGCCCAGGCCACCGTGGGCAGGCCGAAGAGGTCGAGCAGCCACAGGCCGACCGGCAGGAAGATGGCTTCGGAGATGCCGACGGCGAGTCCGATCAGTGACGTCGCCCGACCGAGCATGCCGGGGGGCGCGAGTTCTGCCACCAGAGCCGAGCCGGCGACGGTCATCATGCCGAATCCTGCGCCTCGCACTCCACTGATCGCCAATACCGCGAACGGGCCATCGAGCAGTGCGAGCAGACCCGAGGGGAGACCGAGCAGCGCGCTGCCGATCCCCAGTACCCAGCGATAGCCGATCGCGGCCGTGACTCTCGGGGTGGCGAGTTGGAACAGGACGGTCACCGTCATGAACACGCCGGTGGTGGCGCCCGCGACGAACTCACTCCCGCCGCCACGGACCACGGCGAGCGGCACCACGGGCAGCAGCAGGGAGAACCCGCCGAAGGCGAGCAGGACCAGGACGAACGCGGCCGGGACCCCGGGGGTACGCGCCAGCTTCGAGAAGGCCCCCGGGGTGTGGACGCGCGGGGTCACGCCGGCATCACAGCGCGCCCTTGGTCGAGGGGATGCCGGTGATCCGCGGGTCCGGCTCGACGGCTGCGCGCAGAGCGCGCGCGACCGCCTTGTACTCGGCTTCGGTGATGTGGTGCGGATCGCGGCCGTAGTGCACGCGGACGTGCAACGCGATCCGGGCGTTGTAGGCGAGGGTCTCGAACACGTGCCGGTTGAGCACCGTTCCGTAGGGCGCGCTGTCGTGACCGATCACGACGTAGCCGACCATCATCTCGGGCTCACCGGTGTGGACGAAGTAGGGCCGTCCGGAGACGTCGACGATCGCCTCGGCGAGCGTCTCGTCCATGGGCAGGGAACACTGACCGAAGCGGCGGATGCCGCGCTTGTCGCCGAGGGCCTGCGCGAGCGCCTGTCCCAGGACGATCGCGGTGTCCTCCACCGTGTGGTGCGCTTCGATCTCGCTGTCACCGGTCGCGCGCACGGTGAGGTCGAAGGCACCGTGCTGCCCGAAGGCCGTCAGCATGTGGTCGAAGAACGGCACGCCGGTCGAGATGTCGGTCCGGCCGGTCCCGTCGAGGTCGATCTCCACGACGATCGACGACTCCCTGGTCGTCCTCTCGACGCGACCCCGCCGCGCGGTCTGTTCACTCATCGCTTCTCCTCGGTTCGGGTCTCGATCTCCTCGACCGCCAATTCGGCGCTCACCTGCAGCAGCCGATCATTCTCGTGCTCGAGCCCGATGGTCGCACGAAGTCGACCCGGGATGCCCACGTCACGGATCAGCACGCCGGCGTCCAGATAACGCCGCCACGCACGCGCCGCGTCCACGAACGGCCCGTAGAGGACGAAGTTGGCCTCGCTGGGAAGCACCTCGAAGCCCTGCTCCTCCAGCCCGGCGGTGACGCGCTTGCGTTCCTCGGCGAGCAACGCGACGGAGGCCAACGTCTCGTCGGCGTGACAAAGCGCGGCACGGGCAGCGGCCTGCGCGATCATCGACAGGTGGTAGGGCAACCGTACGAGCAGCACCGCCTCGACGAAGGACGGATCGGCCGCGAAGTAGCCGAGCCTGCCCCCCGCGAACGCGAACGCCTTGCTCATGGTCCGCGACACGACGAGCTTGGTCGGATAGTCGGCGAGCAGGGTGCAGGCGCTCGGGGACGGCGAGAACTCCGCGTACGCCTCGTCCACCACCACGATGCCGGGGGCCATGTCGAGCAGGCGTCGCAGGTCGTCGAGGTCGACCACATGCCCTGTGGGGTTGTTGGGCGTGGTGACGAACACGACGTCCGGCCGGTGCTCCTCGATCGCAGCCACCGCAGCGGCGATATCGATGGACAGGTCGGACCCGCGGTCCACCGGGATCCACTCGGTATCGGTTCCGGCCGCGAGGATCGGGTGCATCGAGTAGCTGGGGACGAAGCCCATGGCGCTGCGCCCGGGCCCGCCGAACGCCTGCAGCAGCTGCTGCAGGATCTCGTTGGAACCGTTGGCGGCCCAGACCATGTCCACGTCCAGATCGACGCCGGTCTGGCGGGTGAGGTACGAGGCCAGGTCGGTGCGCAGTGCGACGGCGTCACGGTCGGGATAGCGGTTGAGGTCTTCGGCGGCAGCGGCGACGGCGCCGGCGATGCCGGCGACCAGTTCCGCGCTGGGCGGGTGTGGGTTCTCGTTGGTGTTGAGCTGTACGGGGACCTCGAGTTGCGGGGCCCCGTAGGCGCTCTGGCCGCGGAGATTCTCCCGCAGTGGGAGGGCGCCGAGCCCGACTCCGGGACGTGGGGAATCGGTCATCGTCCGTCCTCTCCCGTGCCGAGGTCCTCGAACCGGGCCCGTACGGCCTCACCGTGCGCGGGCAGCCGCTCGGCGTCAGCGAGTGCGACTACGGTCGGCGCGATCTCCTTGAGGGCGGCCTGGTCGTAGTCGACGACATGGATTCCCCGGAGGAAGGTCTGCACGCTCAACCCCGACGAGTGTCGCGCCGTGCCGGACGTGGGCAGGACGTGGTTGGACCCCGCCGCGTAGTCCCCGAGCGGGACGGGCGAGTAGGCGCCCACGAAGATCGCGCCGGCGTTGCGCACGCGGGCGGCGTCGGCCGCGGAATCGCGGGTCTGGACCTCGAGGTGCTCGGCCGCGTAGGCGTCGACCACCCGCAGGCCGGCCTCGATATCGTCCACCAGGACGATGCCCGACTGCGGCCCCTCGAGCGCCTCGCGCACCCGGTCCGAGTTGAGGGTCACCTCGTAGCGCGCCTCGATCTCACGGTCCACGGCGTCCGCCAACGTTTCGGAGTGGGTGACCAGGACGCTCGCAGCGTTCGGGTCGTGCTCCGCCTGGCTGATGAGGTCGTACGCGACGTGGACCGGGTCGGCGGTGTCATCCGCGAGGATGGCGATCTCGGTGGGGCCCGCCTCGGAGTCGATGCCCACGACGCTGCGGCACAGGCGCTTGGCGGCGGTGACGTACACGTTGCCGGGGCCGGTGACCATGTCGACGGGCTCGAGAACGGAGTCATCCGTGTCCTGACCGCCGTAGGCGAGCAACGCCACGGCCTGGGCACCACCCACCGCCCAGACCTCCTCAACCCCGAGCAGTGAGCACGCGGCGAGAATGGTCGGGTGCGGCCAGCCACCGAAATCCGCCTGGGGCGGAGAGGCCACTGCCAGCGACCCGACCCCGGCGACCTGAGCCGGCACGACGTTCATGATCACGCTGGAGGGGTAGACGGCTTTACCGCCGGGAACGTAGAGGCCCACGCGTTCGACCGGCACCCAGCGCTCGGTGACGAACCCCCCGGGGGCGACCTCGGTGACGGTGTCACCGCGGCGCTGCGCGGAGTGGACGATGCGAGCACGACGGATCGCCTCCGACAGCGCGGCCCGGATGTCCGGGTCCAACTCGTCGACCGCCCGGGCGATGACCTCGGCCGGAACCCGGACCGACGCCGGACGGACCGAATCGAACGTCTCGCCGTACTCGAGTGCCGCCGGGGCCCCGTGCTCGCGGATCGCCTCGACCACCGGGCGGACGGTGTCGACGACAGAGTCGACGTCGGCGGCGCCGCGCGGGAGGGTGCGACGCAACTCGGCGGTGCCGAGACTGCGACCGCGCAGGTCGATGCGGGAGAGCATGGTGTGGCCTTTCCTTCGGGTCACGGGACGGCGACCACCCGGTCGACGGCCCTGACCCAGTCTAGGTGCGGCTGCCACGGCGACATCGTCACGCCACCCTCGCGGGTGTTGCCGGACCCGGCCTCCGCGTAAGGGCCCTGGTCGACCGCGCCGGGATTCGCCTGCTGTCGATACTGCTCACCCGCAAGCACTACGAGGTCGGGAGCGACGAACCGACAGGCGACCTTGTCTTCTTTCGTGTCGGTCGCCACGGTCGTGACAAGGCTCCCGCACGTGCGGGTCAGCAGGCTCCGCCCGGGATCGAGGGCAGCAGCGGCGCGAGGGCGTCCGCCATCGTCGACAGGTCCGCCGTCCCGGCCTCGAAGGACGGAGCATCGACCGCTATCGCGACGGCCACGTCCCCTCCGGCGCCCGGCACGATCCCGAACTGGCGGACCAGGTATCCGCCGCTCTCCCCCGGGCCCCAGCCGCCTTTGGACCGGGCCCCGGGGATCCGACCGAGACCCCAGCGCTGATCGGGCGAGACCTGGCCCATGAGCTCCAGGACCCGCCCGGCGGACCGCACGCAGGGCAGCCGACCACCGAAGCGGGCCTGATCGGTCAGCGCCCACCGGGTCTGACCGAAGACCGAATACTCCGCACGGGCCCGGACCGCCGGCACCTGTGTGGTGACGTCCCCGCCGTCGACCAGGACCGCCCCCACGGCCGAGGCCGCGGCGGTTCCGCCGCCGAGCGCGTTCCACAGCTGCTCGGCGGCCTGGTTGTCCGAGAGAGTGATCGCGGTGGCCGCATTCTCGAGCGCCTGCGGGTCGGTGCGGGCCACCGCGACGGCCAGCGGGACCTTGATGGTCGACCACGCCACACCCGTCCTCCACTCGCCCGCCGTCTGAACGTCCCCTCCGCCGACCGGCGACACGGCGATACCGGCGGTGCCGGACACCCCTTCGACAACCGAGGACAGGTCGATCGGCGCGCTCGGTGCCGGCGGGACGGCGGTGGGGGCCGCCGGCGGGGTGTCCGCGCGGACCTCCG
>NZ_JAALDN010000088.1 GCF_014144855.1 Dietzia maris
GGCCGTCTCTGCGGCCCCCGCTGCCCCGGCGACCCCGGCCGTCTCTGCGGCCCCTGCGCGACGTGGGGGTTCGGTGTCGGGCCGGGGCAGGCGCTCGAGGACCCGGGCGGCCACGACGAGCCTCGTGTCCTTCTCCCATGGCAGCGCCCGCACGAGCACCGAGGTGACCCCGGCGAGTTCGGCGACCACGGAATCGACGAGGTGGCTCTTGCCCCCACCGTCGGCGGCGGTGACCAGCACGGTCGTCGACCGCTTGCCCGCCACCGCGCCGTGGATCGAGTGGAGACGATCCGCGGCGCGGTGGTGACCGTAGCGGGGGACGGGGTGGGCGAAGGTCATGCGGTCAGCGTAGATCCGACCCGGCGTGCTCGACCGGTTCCGCGGCGACGGGCTCCCCGGCTCCCTCCCCGGCCACCGCTGTGGCCGGCGGGTCGAAGTCCAGCGGCGTGATCTCGTCGGGGACCGCGACGGGCTCGGACTGGGCGGGTGAGCGGGGCACGGCCAGA
Source organism: Dietzia maris (assembly GCF_014144855.1). Taxonomy (GTDB): domain Bacteria; phylum Actinomycetota; class Actinomycetes; order Mycobacteriales; family Mycobacteriaceae; genus Dietzia; species Dietzia kunjamensis. The sequence continues at coordinate 507 of NZ_JAALDN010000088.1, forward strand.
GTCAGGGCGGCGCCGGCGAGGGCGATCCCGCCGAACACGAGGAAGGAGGTGTCGGCCTCCAGTCCGGCGGCGACGAGGAATCCGCCGATGACGGGACCGAGGATGCCGCCGAGGCGTCCGAACCCCGCGCACCACGCCACACCCGCGGCGCGTGCGCCCGTCTCGTAGTAGTTGGAGACGAACCCGTACAGCAGGACCTGCGTGCCGATCGTGCCCATGCCGGCAGCCGCGACGAGGGCGACGACCAGGACGAACGGTGGGGACACGGTGATGGCGACCAGGGCCAGCGTGGCCAGGACGAAGGAGCAGGCGACGATCACGCGCGGCCCGTGCCGGTCGGCGAGCCACGAGGCCGCGAGACCGCCCACGATCGCGCCGCCGTTGAGGACGAGCAGGAAGCCGAGGGAGCTCTTGGCGTCGATGCCGTAGTTCTCCATGATCGTCGGCAGCCAGGTGTTGAGGCCGTAGGTGAGCAGCAGGCCGGCGAAGCTCATGAACCCCAGGAGCAGGGTGCCGAGGCGGTAGTCGGGGGACAGCAGGGCGGCGAAGCCGGTGCGGGCGACCACCTTGTCGTCGTCGTGGTCATCGCGAGGCGTCGTGTCGGCGGTGAGGGGCGCGCCCGGCGCCGCGGCCATCTCGAGCGGCAGGCCCCTGCTGGCGCACACCTCGGCGGCCTGGCGGGTGCGGCCGCGGGAGGCCAGCCACCGCGGGGACTCGGGGAGTGCGAACCAGGCGTAGGGAAGGACCAGCACCAGCGGGACGGCGCCGATGAGGAACAGGCCGCGCCATCCGATGTGGTCCCGCAGCACCATGGCCAGCGCCGAGGCCAGGACACCGCCGGCGGGGATCCCGCTGTAGACGACCGCGTTGAACAGGTTGCGACGCCCGGCGGGGGCGAACTCGGCGATGATCGCACCGGCAGTGGCGACGATGGCGCCGATCCCCAGCCCGGTGAGCAGGCGCAGGACGCCGAACGTGGTGATGTCGCGGGCGAACGCGGTGGCGGCCATCCCGACGGAGAACCAGGCGATGGAACCGAGCATGATCCGGCGTCGGCCGATGCGGTCACCGACCGCGCCGGCGGTGAGGGCGCCGATCATCACTCCGACGAGGGCGTACGAGCCGAGTGCGCCGGCCTGAGCCGCGCCGAGGGCGCCGATCTGGGTGGGGTCGGCCATGAGGGTGGGCAGGACGGCGCCGTAGACGACGAGGTCATAGCCGTCGAAGAGGATGGCGAGCGCCACCACGGCGAGGACACCGTAGACCGTGCGGCGGTGGGCGGGGGACTCCCACACCTCGGAGGCGGGGGCGGTCGTCCCGGGTGGGCTGGAGGGGACGGGGCGGCTGGAGGGCACAGGGGTGCTCGAGGACACGGAAGGGCTCCGTTCGGTGGGGGTGGGGGGAGAGGTGTGGGCGTTCAGACCGGGGTAGCAGGCGGTTCAGCCCTGGTCGCCGCCGGCGACGGGGAGGACGGATCCCGTGATGTAGGAGGCCTCGTCGGAGGCGAGGAAGCAGATCGGGGCGGCCTGCTCGTGGAGGGTGCCGTAGCGGCCCATCACGGTCGAGTCGACGGTCTGCTCGACGATCTCCGAGTACCAGGTCTTCTCCTGGTCGGTGCGGGCGTCGCCGCCACGGGAGATCCGTCGCTCGGGGGCGAGGGTGCCGCCGGGGGCGGTGGCCACCACCCGCACCCCGTGCGGCGCGGCTTCCAGCGCCAACGCCGAGGTGAGGCCGTTGACGCCGCCCTTGGAGGCGGCGTAGGGGACGCGGTTGACCCCGCGTGTGGCGACGGAGGAGACGTTGACGATCGTGCCCGCGCCCGCCGAGACCATGGACGGCAGGGCCGCCCGGCACATCCACAGCGTGGGGAACAGCGAGCGGCGGACCTCTGCCTCGATCTGCTCGGCCGAGTACTCGTGGTACGGCCGGGCCCAGATGGTGCCACCGACGTTGTTGATGAGCACGTCGATCCGACCGTGGGCGTCCAGCGCGGCGCGGGCCGAGGCCTCGGCACCCTCGAACGTCTCCAGGTCGGCCTCGACGGGCACGACCCGGTGACCGTCCGGGGACACCGCGGTCAGCTCGTCGGCGACCGTGCTGATGAGGTCGGCCCGGTCCACCACGGTGACCAGCCCGCCCTCGCGGACCACCCGGTCGGCGACGGTGCGGCCGATCCCCTGGACAGCGCCGGTGATGAGCACCGACCGGCCGGCGAAGCGACCGGGGGAGACGACGGGCGGGACGGGGTCGTACTCGCCGACGGGCGCGCTCACGACGCCGCCTCCACGGCCTGCTGGTCCAGTGCGGTGCGCATGGTGGCCTTGGCGTGTTCGCTGTGCCGGCGGATGAGGTACCGGGCGGCGTCGCGGTCGCCCGTCTCGAAGGCCGCGACGATCTCCAGGTGCTCGGGGACGATGTCCTCGGACACCCAGCGGGCGTCGGGCAGGACGCTGTTCATCACCTGGGTCACCTCCAGCATGCGGTAGGCCTGCAGCAGCGAGTCGTTGCCGGTGCAGCGGAACAGGAATTCGTGGAACTGGGCGTTCGCGGCGGTGAACCGTTCGGGGTCGAGGAAACGATCGCGCTCGATGTACTGGTTGGCAGACTCGGCGAGCATCCGGAACTCGGCGAGCCGGGCGTCGGCGAGACGTCCCATGGTCAGCTCGATCACGCCGAGCTCGAGCGCCATGCGGGCGTCGAACTGGGCGTCGGAGTGGCGGATCGCGGGGTGCACCTCGCCACTGACGACGCCGGGGGCCGACGTGATGGTCTCGGAGCGGTTCCCGCCGGCGAGGGACACCGTGGTAGTGGTGCCGGCGGTGGGCGCGGGTGACCTGGGCGCGAGCGTGACCTGCGGCGGGACGTAGCCGGCCGGGCGTGCGGCGATGGGCGCGGGGGATTCGGTCGCGCGGTCGGCGGGCG
>NZ_JAALDN010000089.1 GCF_014144855.1 Dietzia maris
ACGCCCTGGAACGCGGCACCATCCCGCCGGAGATCTCCGTCCGGGACACCTCGACCGTCTCGGACGACGACCTGGCGGCCCTCGCCTCGCTGGGCGCCGTGACGGCCATCGGCATCCGCGAACGCAAGCCCGACCTGTACGATCTCGCCACGAGCGCCCGGCGGGCCGGCGAGCCCACCCATCAGGATGCCCACCGGGACGAGGAGCCGGCCCCGTGATCGAGACACTCCGCGTGGTGATCGCGACGCTGCTGGACCTGATCGCCTGGCCCATCCTGCTCTACTTCGTGCTCATCAACTCCTCGTACCTGGTGCTCGTGATCGCCGCGGCCGTGGACTTCCGGAGCACGCGTCGTCGTCGTCGTCATTCCGGTCGCGTCGAACGTCTCGGCAGCCACACGGCGCCGGGGGTCTCGGTGGTCGTCCCCGCCTACAACGAGGCAGCCGGCGTCGTCGAGGCCGCCCGGTCACTCCTCGGACTGCGCTACCACCGCCACGAGGTGATCGTCGTCAACGACGGGTCCTCCGACGAGACCCTCCGCGTCCTCGTCGAGGCGTTCGACCTGGTCCGGGCAGACCGCGAGGTGCCCCACGACATCCCGACCCGGCAGGTGCCCCGCGGTCTCTACGTCCCGCGCGACGGATACACCCGGCTCACCGTCATCGACAAAGCCAACTCGGGGCGCTCGGACTCCGTCAACGTCGGCATCAACACCGCGGTGGAGGACCTCATCATCTGCGTCGACGGCGATTCACTGTTGGACCCCGACGCGCTGCTCATCGTCACCGAGCCGTTCGCGGACGACCCGCTTCGCACCGCTGCCACCGGCGGTGTCGTGCGGGTCGCCAACGGGTGCACCATCCGGTCCGGGCAGATCGTCGACGTCCGGATGCCACGCAACCTCCTCGCCCAGATCCAGGCGCTCGAATATCTACGGTCGTTCTTCCTGGGCCGCTCCGGGTGGTCCAAGCTGCGGGCGCTGATCCTCATCTCCGGCGCCTTCGGCTGCTTCCGACGCGACCTGCTCGTGGAGGTCGGTGGACTCGACCCTGATTCCATCGGCGAGGACTTCGAACTCGTCATGCGCCTCCACCGTCTACTCCGCGAGCGCGACGAGGACTACCAGGTGACGTTTGTCCCCGAGCCTGTGTGCTGGACAGAGGTGCCGGAGACCCTGAAGGTTCTCGGCAAGCAACGCGCGCGATGGCACCGCGGGCTCTGGGAGACGTTGGTCAAACACCGCGTGATGTTCGGCAATCCGCGATACGGACGGGCCGGCACGCTCGCCGTCCCCTACTACTGGGCTTTCGAACTGTTCGCGCCCCTCATCGAGGCGGTCGGCCTGGTGCTCATGGTCCTGGGGTTCGTCCTGGGCCTGGTCAATCCCACCACCTTCTGGTTGTTCCTCGCCGTGGCCTACGGGTATGCGATCGTCGTCGCACTCACCGCAGCCGCCGTAGACGAGGTGTACTTCTCTCGTTACCACCGGTTCGGGAGCATGCTCTCCCTCATCGCCTCGTCGGTCCTCGAGAACATCGGCTACCGCCAGCTCCACGTCATCTGGCGCCTCCGGGGCTGGTGACAGGCGCTGCGCGGGAGCGAGCAGCAGTGGGGCGTCATGACGCGCCGCGGCTTCTCCACGGAGGGGGCGTCGTGACGGAAGCAGCGACGACCCCGGATTCCGGACGACCCGCCGAGAAGGTCTCCGAGGTCCTGCGCCGCAAGAGCCGCAGCATGCTCGTCCTCGTGGTGGTGATCGCGCTGCTGGGGCCCACCCTCCTGCTGGTCCAGTTCTACTTCTCCCAGCGCACCAGCTCCATCTATACCCCCGTCGTCGACACCACCAGCCGGTTGGTGATCGCGATGCGCTGGGCCCAGTCGGATCTGCGGATGGATCGCGCGTACGGCCTTCCCGGCGCGGAGGACAGGTTGCGGGTACTCGAGACGGACTCGCGGGAGGCACTGACCGAGCTGCAGCGTCTGGTCGGCGACGACGACGTCTTCTCCCCCGCCCTCGGTAAGCTCACTTCCGCTTCCGAGTCGTGGTGGCGCTACGCCGAGGCGGTCGTCGGGACGACACCCGACCTGCCACCCGGGTCGACCCCGATCAGCCAACAGGAGACCATCGACGCGGTCATGGACTTCACGGCGATGGTCACCGCCGCCGACACGCTGCTCTCCGCGGCCATGGACAAGCGGGCGGAGATGCGCACCTGGCGGACGGTCACGCTGTGGAGCGAGTCCGCGCTGACCTTCGTGATCATCTTCCTGGCCTCCACCGCGATCATCCGTGACACCCGCCGGACCGCCCGGACGATCGTCGACCCCATCGAGAAACTCGCCGACGTGGCCCGGAACGACACCGAGGGCGGACGAGGGGCCCGCGCCCGCACCGACGAGGGCCCGACGGAGGTCCGCGCGCTCGCCGCGGCGTTCAACGTGCTGTTGGACGCCAGAGATGACTACGAGGCGGGCCGGGAGGAGCACGTCCGCAGGCTCGAGGAACTGGACCGGCAGAAGGACGACTTCGTCTCGACGGTGAGCCATGAACTCCGGACGCCGTTGGCCTCGATCATCGGCTACACCGAGATGCTCTGCGACGGCGACGGCGGCGACCTCACTCCCGCCCAGCACCGCCTGGTCTCGGTGGTCCAGCGCAACGCGGACCGGCTCAAGGGACTGATCGAGGACCTGCTCACGCTCAGCCGGATCGAGGCCAGGGGTCTCGACATCGACCACGACCGGCTCCGCCTCGACGCCGTGGTGGGCCACGTCCTCGAGTCGCTCGGACCCGTGGCCGCCCGCGCCGGGCTCACTCTCGCGGAGCGGGTCGAGCAGGCCGAGGTCACGGGCGACTCGCTGCAGCTCGAGCGGGCGGTGACCAACCTGGTGAGCAACGCCATCAAGTTCACCCCGGAGGGCGGATCGGTCACCGTGACCCTCACCGCGGAGGACGACGTGGCGACCGTCTCCGTTGCCGACACCGGCATCGGCATCCCCGAGGCCGAGCACGAGCACCTGGGGACACGGTTCTTCCGGTCGAGCACCGCCCAGCGTGGGTCGATCCCCGGGACCGGGCTGGGATTGAGCATCGTCCAGGCGATCGCCGAGGGGCACGACGGCGGCCTGGATTTCGACTCGGCTGAGGGCGAGGGCACCACCTTCCGGCTGACCGTGCCGCTGCACCACGTCAGCGCCCCCGGGGACCGCGGCCTGGGACGCAGCGGCCTCGGGGGCGGGCCCCCCGCTACAGCTTGAGCCGTGTCCGTACCTGCATCGCCCTCAGGTATCCCGAGGCCATCCGCTGCTTGTCCTTGGTGAACGGCGGCACCATCATCTCCGAGACGTTGTAGGCGAACGAGTGGTGCGCCACCGCCCGCTCGTGGGTGAACGTCCGGAAGCCGTAGTGGCCGTGGTACCCGCCCATCCCCGAGTTGCCGACGCCGCCGAACGGGATGGTGGACGAGGCCATGCCGATCCCGAAGTCGTTGCCGTAGATGTTGCCGGAGCGGGTGCGGTCGGCGACGGTCTCGAAGCGGTCGTTTCGGTCCCCGTACCAGTACAGGACGAGCGGGCTGGGCCGGTCGTTGACGTAGCGGATCGCCTCGTCGAGGCCCCTGTAGCCGAATACCGTGAGGACGGGGCCGAACACCTCCTCGGAGTCGATCTCCATGTCCGGGGTCACGCCGGTGAGCAGGGTGGGCGCGATCTTGCGGCCGACCGGGTCGGGCAGCCGTTCGCCGGCCGGCGCGGCGTCGCGTTTGTCGGCGCCCTTCCCCACGGCGTCGTCGATCAGGCCGACGATCCGCTCGTAGTTCGAGGTGTTGACGGTCGCCGTGTACTCGGGGTTGCCGACGATCGCGGGCAGGCTGGTGCGCCACTGGTCGAGCACGGTGTCGCAGAACGCGTCCAGTCGGTCCTCGGGGACGAACACGTAATCCGGGCACATGCACACCTGACCGCCGTTGACGAGGCGGGAGGACGCGATGCTGCGCGCAGCCCGATCGATGTCGGCGCTGGTGTCGACTAGGACCGGGTTCTTGCCGCCCAGTTCGAGGGTGACGGGGGTGAGGTTCTCCGCGGCGTCCTTGGCGACGGACTTGCCGACCCCGGGCGAGCCGGTGAAGAACAGGTGGTCGAAGGGCAGGACCGAGAAGTCCGAACCACGGCCGTGTTCGGGTCCGGCGATCGCGAGTTCGTCGACGGCGAAATACTCCGGTGCCAGCCGGCACAGGGCCTCGGTGGTGTGCGCGGTGACCGAGGACGGCCGGATCATCACCCGGTTGCCGGCGCCGAGGGCGGAACCGGCGGGCACGATCGTGAGGTACAGCGGGAAGTTCCACGGTCCGATGATGCCGACGACCCCCTTGGGGTCGTGTCGGACCTGTTGGGTGAAGCCCACCGCCTCCAGGGCTCGGGACACGCGCGTGGGGCGCATCCACTTCTTGATGTTGCCGCGCTGGTGGTCCAGGTCGGGGATGGAGGAGGCGATGTCGGTGAGGGTGGAGAAGGTCTCCGGCCGGGAGCCGTAGTCCTCGCGCATCGCCTCGGTGAGGTCGGCGGCGTTGTCCAGGACGAGGCGTTTGAGGCGCAGGATCCGGTCCCGGCGGATCTTCACGCCCGGCTGGGGATCGGCGAGGAACGCCTGTTGTTGCCGCTCGAGGATCTGCGCGAGCGTGAGATCGCGCGCGGTGGGGGTTCTGGTCATGCGTCCAGGGTAGAACGCGTTCTCGCCCCGCGTCGGGGATCCGACGACGACGAGGGCCCGCCCCTGCCCAGACCTACTTCGCGTCCGCCCAGTACGGATCCTTCAGCGTGCGCTTCATCAGTTTCCCGTTGGCCTGGCGGGGCAGCTCGTCCACCACATCGATCGACCGCGGCATCTTGAACTTCGCCAGCCGACCGGACAGGTCCTCGAGGATGTGTGCCTTGAGCTCGTCGGACTCGGGGTAGCCCTCGGCCAGTTCGATGACGGCCTTGACCTCCTCACCCCAGCCCTTGTGCGGGATCCCAAAGACCGCCGCGTCGCGGACCGCCTCGTGGCGGGTCATCTCCGACTCGATCTCTGCCGGGTAGATGTTCACGCCGCCGGAGATGATCATGTCGTTCTTGCGGTCGCACAGGAACAGGTAGCCGTCTTCGTCCACGTAGCCGATGTCGCCCATGGTGAAGAGCTCGCCGACGTAGGTCTTCGCGGTCTTCTCCTTGTCCTGGTGGTACTCGAACTTCGACCCGTGCATCTGCAGGTACACATTGCCGATCTCGCCGGTGGGCAGCTCGTTGCCGTCGTCGTCGAGGATCTTCAGGGTGGTGGTCTTCCACGGCCGCCCCACGCTGCCGGGCTTGCGCAGCCATTCCTCGCCGGTGATGGTGCACCCACCGCCCTCGGTCCCGGCGTAGTACTCGGTCAGGACCGGGCCCCACCAGTCGAGCATGGCCTGCTTGACGTGCTTGGGGCACGGCGCGGCGCCGTGGACGATCGTGCGCAGGCTGGACACGTCGTACTTCGCGCGCACATCCTCCGGCAGCTCCAGCAGCCGCGAGAACTGCGTCGGCACCATGTGCGACTGGGTGACGCCGTGGGCGTCGATGAGTCGCAGCATCTCCTCGGGCGTCCACTTGTCCATGAGCACCACGGCCTGGCCCAGATTGAGCGAGATGGTGACGAAGTTGAGCACGGCCGTGTGGTAGAGCGGCGAGCCACAGATGTGGACGTTGTCCGGCGCCTGGATGTCGAAGCCGGCGAAGAAGTAGTAGTTGGGGACCGTCACTTGATCCGGCGAGGCGCCGGTGAGGGGGCGCCGCACGCCCTTGGGGCGGCCGGTGGTGCCGGAGGTGTACAGCATGGGGCCGCCGAGGGTCCGCGACGACGGCAAGGGGTCCTCCCCCGCGGCTGGGACCGTGAGCTCGGGCAGCGGACGGAATCCGGGAACCTCACCGATGGCGTAGCAGCGGGCGGGGTCGAGCCCGGCCTCCCCGGCGGCTGCGGTCGCGACGTCGGCGAACCGGGTGTCCGCGATGAACACCGTCGATCCCGAATTCTCGAGGATGTACGCCACCTCGGGGCCGGTCAGGTGCCAGTTCGCCGGGGCCACGTAGAGCCCGATCTCCATGGCCGCGTAGTAGACCTCGAGGAATTCAATGCTGTTCGGCGCCAGCAGGACGATGCAGTCACCGGTCTCCAGTCCGAGCTCGCGCAGACCCCGGGCGTAGCCGTGGGCGGCGTCGGCGAGCTGGCCGAAGGTGACCTGCCGACCGCCCGCCTCGATTACGGCGATGCGGTCCGGATCCGCCTCGGCGATCCGGTAGACGCTGGTCACGTGCTCGCCGGTCCGCGGATCCAGGATTCCGGCGTCGGCGGGGACGGAAGGCGTGGGTGCACTCATGACCCCATAGTAGAACGTGTTCTATCGCGATGGCGGGCTTTCCCGGCGACCGTGACCAGACCACGGCGAGCCGCCGGTGGTTACCCTCCTGCCCATGGCGCAGCATCGGATCCGCGCGAGCGACCCCCAGCGCGTCGCGGCGTGGGAGCAGCTCGACGCCGCCGCTGCAGATGGGCGCCTCGACCCCCTGGATCACCTTCACCTCGGGTGGCAGGTGCGGTCGAGCGGATACGTCGATGAACTCCGGGCGATCCTCGCGGACCTGCCGGCCCCGGCCCGGTCGCCTTCCGAGGTGGCGGGCACCCGCTCCACTCCGGTCGCCCGGTCCCGCCGCGCGCCACGCGACCCGCTCGACACCGCCAAGTTGGTCGGCGCCTCGACCGTGGCGGGGCTCGCCCTTGTCGCCGGCGGGGCCCTCGCGCTGCGAGACGGTGCGTTCACCGGCCTCGTCGGCGGCACCGAGGACACGATCACCTCGAGCAGCGTCGATGAGGTCATCTCGTCTGCGCGTGCGAGGTTCGGCGACGCTCGTGTGGCCTCGCTCGACATCAGGGGCGACTACGCCCTCCTCCTCATCGAGGATCCGACAGACCCCGGGGCGGTCGACTCGTGGCGACGCGACGACCTGGGCGAGTGGGCCGCCGACGGGGAGGCTTTCCGCCCCGTTGACGATCTCTCCGTTGCAATGGAGTCCATCGATGTACCGGCCGCCCTGGAGGCGGCTCGGGCCTCCGCGGCGGAGAACGGGCTCTCGGACGCAGATCTCGTGGGGATCGACGTGGGCCCGGACGCGCTCGCCCAGCCCACATACGAGATCACCGTGAGTCGTGAGGGTGACCGCGGGCACATAGTGGTGGGGCACGACAGGATCGTGAGAGAAGTCGGCGTCCCCCGATGAGCGCACCGCCCCCGCCCCCCGGTGGGCCCGCCCCGGAGCCGGCCACCGAGGACCGCAGGCGAGCCGTGTGGCAGATCCTGGACAACGCCTACACGGACGGCCGGATCGGCCCCCTCGAACATGGCGAGCGCAGCCGCGACGCCGCCCTGTCGACCACCCGCGACGACCTCGACTCACTGGTGGCCGACCTCAACAGGCGCTTGTTCGAACTGGAGGTACGCAGCCGGGGCCTGTCAGCCGACACCCCGCTCTCGGTACGGCGGACCAACGCGCGCGAGCGGATCGTCGCGAAGCGACCGCCCGGGCCTTCGACGCGGGGGCCGGCGGGGCGCAGGCGCCTGGCGAGCGGGCTGCTGCGCGCGGTCCTGGCCAGCGCATTGACCGTCGGCCTCATCGCCGGTCTGGACCACCTCGCCGGGAACGCACCCTCCCCGACCGGCGGCACGGTGGACCGCCCGGCCTCCGTCGAGGTGATCCGCACGGCACCGGGACCATTGCTCACCGCCGAGGGGGTGACCCGCGTCATCGATGCCGCACGCGACCAGCTCGACGACCCCACCGCGGAGCGGCTCGTTATCGAAGGCGAGACCGCGCACCTGAGCCGCGCCGATCCTGACGGCGCGGAGACGACGCTGCGACACACCTTCCACGGTCGATGGCGGGACGGGATCACCAGTCGGCTGCCCGCGTCGACCGGTTTTCCTGTGGCCGCGGTGGACGCGGAGACCGTGATGTTCGCGATCGAGGCGACGCCCGCCCTGTTGGGAGCGCCCGGGGCCGTTCCGGACAGGGTGGTGATCTCTCCGGGTTCACCCCCCTCCGACTCCGGGCCCCCGCCCGTTTACGCGGTCAGGGTCTCGCTCACGGACCGACCCGGCTGGGTCACGGTCGGCCCCGGTCGCGAGATCCTGGAGGTCGGCGACGGCGGTTGACCCCCGGGCCCGGCCCACGTCAGTCGATGAACTGCGCGAGCGTCTCGATCTCCTCGACCGACCGGGCGGTCACCACGAGCATGGTGATGCCCGCGGCCTCCCACTCGGCGATCTGCGACCGCACCGAGTCGGCATCCCCGATTATCGCGGTGGCCTCGACCATCTCGTCCGGCACCGCGGCGGCGGCCTCGTCCTTGCGGCCGGAGCGGAACAGTTCGGTGATGCGGTCCACGTCGTCGCCGAAGCCCATGCGACGGAACGCCTCGGCGTGGAAGTTCTTCTCCTCGGCGCCCATGCCGCCCGCGTACAGGGCGGTGAACGGCTTGTACGCGTCGAGGACGCCGCGGCGGTCGTCCGTCACGTGGAGCTGGCACAGGAAGGCCACCTCGAAGTCCTCGCGGGTGCGGCGCGCCCCGGGTCGGGCGAACCCCTCGTTGAGCCACCCGTTGAACTCGTGGGCGGTGCGCGGCGAGGCCAGGAAGCCCAGCCAGCCGTCGGCGATCTCTGCGGCCAGGGCCACGTTCTTGGGCCCCTCCGCGCCCAGCCAGATCGGCACGTCCTCGCGCAGTGGATGCAGGATCGGCTTGAGCGGCTTGCCGAATCCGGAGGCGTCGTCGCCCTGATAGGGCAGGGCGTACGCGGGGCCGTCTGAGGTGACGGGCGCTTCGCGGCGCAGGACCTGGCGGATGATGTCGATGTACTCGCGGGTCCGCGCCAGCGGCTTGGCGAACGGCTGGCCGTACCACCCCTCCACCACCTGCGGCCCGGACACACCCAGCCCCAGCGCGAAGCGTCCGCCCGACAGGTGATCGAGCGTCATGGTGCTCATGGCGGTGGCCGTGGGCGTACGGGCCGAGAGCTGCACGACGGCCGTCGACAGCCGGATGCGCTCGGTGAGCGAGCCGTACCAGGCCAGCGGCGTGAAGGCGTCCGAACCCCAGGCCTCGGCGGTGAAGACGGTGTCGAAGCCCGCCCTGTCCGCCGCCACCACGAGGTCGGCATGGTTGGTGGGCGGCTGGGCGCCCCAGTATCCGAGCTGCAACGCGAATTTCATGGACACCAGTGTGACCCACACCTCTCCGCGGCGGGGGCGGGGACCCGGATCAGCGTGTCGGGGAAACCCACACAACCCGCGGTGGAACGTGTTCTACTCGAGGGCGTGACATCCAGAGAGATCGTTGTCGATATCACCCCACCGGACGAGCCCGTACTGTCGGCGTCCCTGGCCCCGTCGTTCGACTACACACGGTCGACCGGCCCGGTGCTGGGAGCGTTCTTCACCGGCCTCCGTGATCGGCGTCTGGTCGGTAACCGCGATTCGGCCGGCACCGTTCACCTGCCGCCGGTCGAGTTCGACCCCCACACACGCCGGGCCCTCACGGAGACCGTGGAGGTCGGTTCCGGTTCCGGGATCGAGGGCCTCGTCGTCGCATGGACCTGGGTCCCCGAACCCACCGAGGTCAACCCCGTGGACTCCCCGTTCGCGTGGGCGCTCGTGCGGTTCGACGGCGCGGACACCGCCATGCTCCTTCCGCTGGCCGTCGACGGCCCCGACGCGGTGAGCACCGGGATGCGCGTCCGCCTGCGGTGGGCCGCCGAGCGCACCGGGACCGTCCACGACATCGCGTGCGTGGTCCCCGCCGACGCCCCGGTCGACGCGGGTGTCGACGACGACGAGGTCCCGCGGTCCGAGTCCGAGCCCGTCACCATCGTGGTGACGCCGATCGGACTGTCGGTCACCCACACGGCCGGACCCGCCGAGAGCGAGTACCTGCGCGCGATCGTGCAGGGCAAGGTGCTGGGGCGGCGCCGCTCCAACGGCCCCGAGGTCTACGTGCCCCCGCGTGACTACTGCCCGTCCGACGGCGTGGCCATGGGCGAGTACGTGGAGGTCTCCGACATCGGCACGGTGACCACGTTCGGCATCGTCAACGTGCCGTTCGCCGGCCAGGAGATCAAGCCCCCGTACGTCACCGCCTACATCCTGCTCGACGGCTCCGACGTCCCCATCCAGCACCTGGTGCTGGGCTGCGAGGCGTCCGAGGTGCGGATGGGGATGCGCGTGCGCGCCGTGTGGACGCCCGAGTCCGAACGGCCCGCCTCGATGAAGGCCATCGCCCACTTCGAGCCCACCGGCGATCCCGACGCCGATCCCGACACCTATGCCGATCACCTGTAGAGGACACCACCCGTGACCCCCAACGCTCCCCGGGACGTGGCCGTCGTCGGATTCGCCCACGCCCGCCACACCGAGTCCACCTTCGGCACCACCAACGGTGTCGAGATGCTCGCCCCCGTCTTCGCCGAGTGCTACCGGCAGACCGGACTGGACCGCACCGACATCGACTTCTGGTGCTCCGGCTCGTCCGACTACCTGGCCGGCCGCGCCTTCTCGTTCATCTCCGCCGTCGACTCCATCGGCGCGGTCCCCCCGATCTCCGAGTCGCACGTCGAGATGGACGCCGCGTGGGCGTTCTTCGAGGCCTACCTCAAGATCGCCTCCGGCCAGGCCGACACGGCCCTCGTCTACGGGTTCGGCAAGGCCTCGGCCAGCACCGACCTCGACACCGCCCTGGCGCTGCAACTCGACCCCTACACCGTCGCCCCGCTGTGGCCCGGCCGGCACCACGTCGCCGCACTGCAGGCCCGCGCCGGCATCGACGCCGGCCGGTGGTCCGAGGCCGAGATGGCCGCCGTCGCCGCCCGCGCCACCGGCCGCGACGAGACGGACCTTCTCGCCGAGCCGTACGTGGCCGACCCGCTGCGTCAGCACGACTGCCCTCCCGTCACCGATGGCGCCGGCGCCATCATCCTCGCCTCCGCCGACCGGGCCCGTGAGCTGGTCGACACCCCGGCGTACATCACCGGGATGGAACACATCGCCGACTCCGCCGAGTTCGGCGCACGGGACCTCACCGACTCCCCGTCCGCCCGCGCCGCCGCCGTCCGCGCGACCGGTTCGTCCGGGGACCGCCCCGACCTCGGCGGTGTCTCGGTGGCCGAGCTCCACACCCAGTACACCCACCAGGAGCTCCTCCTGCGCGGTGCGCTGGGCATCTCCGACGACGTCGCCGTCACCCCGTCCGGCGGCTCGCTGCTCGCCGACCCGCTGTTCTCCGCGGGGCTCGAGCGAATCGGCTACGCCGCGCACAGCATCTGGGAGGGCCGCTCCGAGCGCGCGCTCGCCCACGCCACCAGTGGCCACCTGCTGCAGCAGAACCTCATCTGCCTCCTGGAAGGACGCACCGCATGAGCGCCCCCGCATCCGGAACCCACGGCTCCGGTCTGCCCGCCGCCGTCCTCGGGACCGGCCAGACCCACCACGTCGCCCGCCGCACCGACATCTCCATGGCCGGGCTCTGCCGCGAGGCCATCGATGCCGCCATGATCGACGCCGGGGTCGGCTGGGACGACATCGACGCCGTGATCGTCGGCAAGGCCCCCGACCTGTTCGAGGGCGTCATGATGCCCGAGTTGATGATGGCCGACGCTCTCGGCGCCGTCGGCAAACCGCTGCTGCGCGTCCACACGGCCGGGTCCGTCGGCGGCTCGACCGCTGTCGTCGCCGCGTCACACGTCCAGTCCGGCCGCTACCGCCGGGTCCTCGCCGTGGCGTGGGAGAAGCAGTCCGAGTCCAACGCCATGTGGGCACTCAGCCTGCCCGTACCGTTCACCGCGCCCGTCGGGGCCGGCGCGGGCGGTTACTTCGCCCCCCACGTGCGCTCCTACATCCGCACCACCGGGGCGCCCGAGCACGTGGGCGCGATGGTCGCGGTCAAGGACCGCCTCAACGGCTCGGTCAACCCGCACGCCCACCTCAAGCAGCCCGACATCACGGTCGACAAGGTGCTACAGGGACAGATGCTGTGGGACCCCATCCGGTTCGACGAGACCTGCCCCTCCTCCGACGGCGCGTGCGCGATCGTCATCGGCGATGCCGAGGCGGCCGAGGCCGTGGAGTCCGCCGGCCGACAGGTCGCGTGGGTCCACGCCACCGCGCTTCGCACCGAGCCCGGGACCTTCGCCTACCGCAACTACCGCAGCCCGCAGGCCGGCCGCGACGCCGCCGCCGCCCTCTGGGCCGAGGCCGGGATCACCAACCCGGCCGAGGAGATCGACGCGGCCGAGATCTACGTGCCGTTCTCCTGGTTCGAACCCATGTGGCTGGAGAACCTCGGGTTCTGCGCGGAGGGCGAGGGGTGGCGCATGACCGAGTCCGGCGCCACCGCGCGCGACGGCTCCCTGCCGGTCAACCCGTCCGGCGGCGTGCTGTGCTCGAACCCCATCGGCGCGTCCGGCATGCTCCGGTTCGCCGAGGCCGCCCGTCAGGTGATGAATCGAGCGGACGAGCACCAGGTCCCCGGCGCACGCAAGGCCCTGGGCCACGCGTACGGCGGTGGATCCCAGTACTTCTCCATGTGGGTAGTGGGGACCGACCGTCCGGAGCGCCACTCATGAGCAACCCCTATCTGGACGACGACGGGCAGTACCGGCCATTGGAGATGAGTGACGCGGCCCTGGCGAGTCCCGCCTACGCCGCCGCGCGCCGCTCGTGGGCCGCGACCAACACCGGCGACCGCGACGCCTGGATCGCCGGGTGGAACCCCGAGGGCACCATCGAGGATCCCGTGGGTCCGTCGATGTTCGACGCCGAGGGCATCGGCCACACCGGCACGGAGAGGCTCCTGGAGTTCTGGAAGAAGGCCGTGGCCACCCCGGATCACATCGAGTTCCGGTTCGACCGCGGGATCGCTGCGGGCGACGAACTCCTCTGCATCGGCACAATGCGCACCCACATGGGCTCCAGCATCATGGAGATCGACATCGCCGTGGACTACCGCGTCGACTCCCAAGGCCGGCTCGTGAACCTTCGCGCCTTCTGGGAACAGGACGTGGCCATGGCCTCAGGACTGCGACCGCTGACCGACGACGACCGGGCAGCCATCGCCGGCGCAGCAGGAAAGAGCGAGTGACCATGAGCCGCGTAGCGGACGTCGAGTTCTCCGTCCCCGTCTCCTTCTCCCCCGTCGACCAGTACCTCGACATCGCACGCGGCGCCGAGGCCGCGGGCATCGACCGGATTGTCCTGCCCGACTCGCTGTTCCACCCGCGGCGTCAGGACAAGGACTACCCGTACACGCCGGACGGCTCCCGGATGTGGGACGAGAACACCGAATGGGTGGAGCCGCTCATCGCCTGCGCCGCGATGGGTGGCGCGACCTCCCGGATCCGCTTCTGCCCGCAGGTGCTCAAGGTGGGCCCGCGCAACCCCCTGCTGCTCACCCGGCAGGTGGGTTCGGTCGCGTTGCTCACCGGCAACCGGCTGGACCTCGGCGTGGGCATCGGCTGGGACCCCAACGAGTTCGAATGGTGCGGCGCGCCGTTCAAGGGCCGCGGCAAACGCACCGACGAGTCGCTGGCCATACTGCGTGAGGGTCTGCGCGGCCAGTGGATGGAGTTCCACGGCGACCACTTCGACTTCGACGAGCTCATTTTCACCCCGGCGCCGTCCGAGCAGGTCCCCTTCTACGTGGGTGGCCACACCGAGATCGCGCTCAAGCGCGCCGCCCGCGTCGGCCAGGGCTGGACCAGCGCGATGATGGGGTTCGACGACATCGGCGCCACCGTGACCCGCCTGGGCGAACTGCTCGAGGAGCAGGGGCGCTCGCTGGCCGACCGCGGCGACGGCAAGCGCTTCGCCATCCAGGTGGTGTGCCTGGACCGCTACGGCTCGAAGGGCTTCGCCGAGCTGGCTGCGGCCGGTGTCACCGACATCATCGTGATGCCGTGGCTGATCGAGGGCCACGGGTACGACTGCACGGCCGAGCAGAAGATCGAGTCGATCGCCCGCTTCGGCGAGAAGTACGGCCTCACGCCCTAGTTGCACGGGGCGCTTCGGCGCGTGATGCCCCTCAGGCGGGCAGGTGCGCAGCGACGTCGTCCAGGCAGGCGAGGATCTCCCGGTGCGTGTCCTGCGTGGCCTCGAGGTGCATGAGGTGTCCCGCCGGCGCCGTGATCGCGCGGACCATCCGCACGTCGTCGTGGTAGCGGTCGAGCTTGGTCAACGGGTCGCGGCCGTGGAAGCCCTCGCGGTCCGGGTCGTGCTCGGAATAGAGGAAATAGAAGGGCACGGGATTGGTCTGCCGCTCGAACTCCTGTCGCGCGTTCCAGCTGACGTCCATCGCCCGGTACCACTGCAGTGGCCCCGCGAACCCGGTGCGCGCGTACTCCTCCTCGTAGGTGTCCATCTCCTCGACCGACAGCCACGGCCACGGCAGCGGTGGCGCCTCGGGCAGCGCGTCGAGATAGGTGGAGCCGGGCGGATGTTGCCACACGTCGAGGTAGTGATATTCCGCCGACAATGCCCAGAAGACGCGGGTGAGGAATTCACGCTCGCGCCCCGCCAGGTCGGCCTCGGCCACACCGGGCTGCGCGAAGTAGTGCAGGTGGAGGAAGTGCTTCTGCGCCATCATCGCGGACGCCTCCAGGGGCGGGACCGACCCGGCGGTGCTCATGAACGGGTTCTCCATCCCGATCACCGCGCGGACCCGCCCGGGTTCGAGGTGGCACGTGTCGTAGGCGACTCCGGCGCCGAAGTCGAAGCCCACCAGTACCACCCGGCCCGCGTCCTCGGCATCGCAGACGGCCACCACGTCGTCGACGACCTCACGCGGGGCGTACGCCGCGACGTCCGTGGGCGCGTCCGACCCGCCCATCCCGCGCAGGTCGGGGGCGATGACCCGCCATCCGGCCGCGGTCAGGTCGGGGATCAGGCGGTGCCACGTGAACCAGAAGTGCGGGAAACCGTGCAGGAGGACCACGGTCCCGGTGCCGTCGCCGGTCGGCGCCGTGGCGGACCGGGGGTCGGGGTCGGCGACCACGTAGTGCAGTCGGACGCCGTCACGGTCGACGGTGCGGTGGTCGATCATGGTGATAACCTTGCCTGTTCGATGGGGCCGACGGGATCGGTTCGGGGTGTGTGCGAGGTCGGACGACGACGCCGACGACGACAAGGTCACCCCTCCCCCGAGACGAGAGCCCCGGCCCGGCCTGCGGAACAGGCGGGACCGGGGCTGACCGGCCGGGGGCCGGGTCTGGCTGCTCGCTGTGTCAGGTCAGTGCATGACCGGGCACTTGAAGTCGACCTTCCAGTCCTGGATCGCGTTGAGCCAGCCCGAACGCAGACGCGTCGAGTCCCCCAGCGAGGTGATGTCCGGCATGTGATCGGCGATCGCGTTGAAGATCAGCTCGATCTGCAGCTTGGCCAGGTTGGCGCCGATGCAGTAGTGCGGGCCGTTGCCGCCGAACGTCAGATGCGGGTTCGGGTCGCGGGTGATGTCGAACGTGAACGGATCGGAGAAGACGTCCTCGTCGAAGTTCGCCGAGCCGTACATGATCGCGGCACGGTCACCCTTCTTCATGGTCACCCCGCCGATCTCCACGTCTTCGGTGGCGGTGCGCTGGAACGAGGTGATCGGGGAGGCCCACCGCAGGATCTCGTCGTAGGCGGTCGCCGGGCGCTCGCGCTTGAACAGCTCCCACTGGTCCGGGTTCTCGAGGAACGCGATCATCCCGTGGGTCGTGGCGTTGCGGGTGGTCTCGTTGCCCGCCACCGCGAGCAGGACCACGAACCAGCCGAACTCGTCGGAGGTGAGCTTCTCGCCGTCGACATCGGCCTGGATGAGCTTGGTGACCAGGTCGTCACGGGGGTCGGTCTCGCGCTTGGTGGCCAGCTCCTGGGCGTAGGAGAGCACCATGGCGTTGGCCATCTGCGACTCCTCGACCTTGCCGGGGACGTCGTAGCTGGTCATCTGGTTGGACCACTCGAAGATCTGGTGACGGTCCTCCAGCGGGATGCCGATGAGCTCGGCGATCGCCTGGAGCGGGAGCTCGGAGGCGACGTCGACGATGAAGTCGCCGCTGCCCTTCGCCGCCGCGGTCTCGACGATGTTCTTGGCCTTCTCGGCGAGGTGCTCGCGCATCTTCTCGATGTTGCGCGGGGTGAACCCCTTCGAGATGATCCGCCGGTACTTCTTGTGCTCCTCGCCGTCCTGGTTGATGAACAGCAGGCGGGTGAGCTCGACGATCTCCCGCTCGGTGCCGGGGGCGAAGCGCGGGATGGCGGTGTTCTCGAAGGTGGAGAAGACCTCGTTGGTCCGGCGCGAGATCTCCTTGACGTCCTCGTGCTTGGTGACGACCCAGTAGCCGTCGTCGTCGAAACCGTCGACCCCGGGGGCCTTGGCGCACCACCAGATCGGCTCGGTCCGGCGGAGGTGGGCCCACTCGGGATGCGGTAGGCGCTTCTCGTAGAGCTCCGGATCCGTGAAATCGAACCCCTCGGGAATGGTGACTGGCTGCACTGGCACTCCTTGACCACGTCTGATTGCGTCTCGTGCTCGAACGGCGCCGGGACATCTCTGCCCTCACCCCGCAATGTAATCTAGAACACGTTATAGGCACCATACTGGAACACGTTCACTTCTGGGTCGTCGTTCCTGATCACCCGGAGCGCCCGGTCGCCCCCCGCACCGCGAACTCGGAATCCCCCGCCGGGTGACGTAAACTAGAACTCGTTCTAACCTTGCTTCCGAAGGAGCGCATCCATGGGAAATCCCGTCATCGTCGAGGCCGTCCGGACCCCGATCGGAAAGGCTCGCGGCGCACTGTCGGGCCTGCACCCCGCGCACCTGCTGGGGGCCTCGCAGAAGGAGGTCATCCGGCGCGCCGGGATCGACGCCGCGCTCGTCGAGCAGGTCGTCGGAGGGTGCGTCACCCAGGCCGGCGCCCAGGGGAACAACGTCACCCGCGGCGCCTGGCTCGCGTCGGGACTGCCGTGGCAGACGGCGTGCACGACCATCGACTGCCAGTGCTCGTCCGCGCAGCAGGCCAATCACTTCATCGCCAACCTCATCCACGCGGGGGCGATGGACGTCGGGATCGCGTGCGGTGTCGAGTCGATGAGCTGGATCGCGCTGCGCGCCGCCGTCGGCGACGGCTCCAACGGGATGCCCCGCCCGGACGACTGGGACGTCGACCTGCCCGACCAGTTCACCGCCGCCGACCGGATCGCGAAGCGCCGCGGGCTGAGCCGCGCCGACCTCGAGGAGCTGGGTGTCCGGTCCCAGGCCAACGCGAAGCGCGCGTGGGAGGAGGGCCGCTTCGATCGCGAGACCTTCGCCGTCGACGCCCCCGAGCGCCTCAAGGACGGCACCTACACCGGCGAGACGGTGACCGTCACCCGCGATCAGGGCCTGCGCGACACCACCGCCGAGGCGCTCGCCGGCCTCAAGCCGGTCCTCGAGGGCGGCATGCACACCGCCGGCACCTCCAGCCAGATGTCCGACGGCTCGGCCGCCGTGTTGATCATGGACGAGGACGTCGCCAAGACGCACGGACTCAAGCCACGCGCCCGCATCGTCCACCAGGCGCTGGTCGGCGGCGAGCCCGAGTACCACCTCGACGGCCCGGTCCAGGCCACGCAGCGCATCCTCGACCGCTCGGGCATGTCGATCTCCGACTTCGATCTCTTCGAATGTAACGAGGCCTTCGCCTCCGTGCTCCTAAGCTGGGCGCAGGTGCACGGGCCCGACATGGACAAGGTCAACGTCAACGGGGGCGCCATCGCGATCGGCCACCCCGTCGGCAGCACCGGGTCGCGGCTCATCACCACCGCCCTGCACGAGCTCGAGCGCACGGACGGCGAGCGCGCGCTCATCACGATGTGCGCGGGAGGCGCCCAGGCCTCGGCAAGCATCATCGAGAGGATCTGACATGAGCAGCAACGTCATCGAGGCGGCCGCGGGACGTCGGCAGGAGATCTTTGCCGCCATCTCGTCCGCCTCCGGCACGGACGACGCGGTCAAGGCCGTGTCCCACCTCCTGGCGGTCTCGACGGACGAGGCACGCGAGGTCCTGCGCGCCCCGCTCGAGTCGTTCGTCGGCGGCACCACCGAGCAACCGGAGGCCTCGAATCCGTCGAGCTTCGCCCTGCACCCGTTTCGCGACTCGGACGAGCACAATGCGCTGTACAAGGCGCGCTCGACCGACGCCTCGTCGGCGACCGGCGGCGAGTGGGACGAGGCCCGCACCGAGCAGGAGCGCCGCGAGGGGCTGAAGCGGATCGACGCCGAGTCGGCGATGTGGTTCGTCGCTGTCGACGGCGCGCGGGGCACCCAGGTGGGCCTCGTGTTCGGCGAGCAGGTCAACGACGGCGACGTTGACGTTGCGATCTGGATCCACCCTGAGGAGCGGAAGAAGGGTTACGGCCTGATGGCGCTCAAGGAGAGCCGCCGTGAGCTCGCGGCGTTCTTCCCCGGCAAGCACGTGATCGTCCGTGCGCCGATGGCCGGCGGCAAGTGACGGATCAGCAGCCCGAGACCGGCACCGACGACCCACGGCGTGGCGCGCCGTGGGTCGTCGGCGTGATCAAGGTGATGTCGCGGGCCAACACGTGGCTGTACCAGCGCACGGGCGGTCGGATCGGCGGGACCTGGCGGGTGGGATCGGCGCTGCGGGCGCCGGTTCCGGTGTGTTTGGTGACGACGACGGGGCGCAAATCCGGCGAACCACGCACGGTCCCATTGCTGCACCTCCCGGACGGCGACCGCGTCCTGCTGGTCGCGTCGCAAGGCGGACTGCCCTCTCATCCGCAGTGGTACCGCAACGTCCTGGCGGACCCGGCCGTCACCGTTCAGGTGGGTCGCCGGGTCAGATCGATGACGGCGAGGGAGGCCTCTCCGGCCGAGCGGGCCGAGTTGTGGCCGCGGCTCGTCGAGCGTTACGCGGACTTCGCTGAGTATCAGGCAAGCACCAGCCGGGTCATACCCGTGGTGATCTGCGAACCCGCGCGGTAGTCATGCGTGCACTGGATGGCTGACCTGTCACATTCTGCACGTCATCAGCAGTGTACGAAGTGAACACCGCCTGACCCGATCGGCATGCGTGGCGGCATTGACAAAAGTTCATATTCAGGGGATTCTCATGTGTCGAAGGGCACATTGGTGCCGCGATTCGCCGAGAGGATCCACTTTTATGAAGAAAATGACCAGGGCCGCCGCGGCCGCCGCCACGGCGGCCCTCGCCATGTCCGGCGCCACCGGTGTTGCGAACGCGCAGGATATCGGCAGTATTCTCGATCTGCTTCCGTCTCTTGACGACGTAATTCCGAGCTCGTCTGATTTCATTCCTGCTGGCTCCACGGAGGGAATCAACGGTTCGGCTGGCACGGTAGCGAACGGCCTCGCGGGTTCGCTCACGGCTGACGGGTCGACTGGCGACATCGGCGGCTCGGCAGGAGACATCGCGGGCGGCGTATCCGGCTCTCTGACCGGCGGCGGCTCGGCTAATCAGATCGGCAACGCGGTCTCCGGCTCTATCACGCAGAGCGGCGGCTCGACAGACGCCTTCACTACCGCCATCACCGGATCCATCACCGGCGGGGGCTCGCTGTCCACGATTCTAGCGAGCATCAGCGGTTCCATTGACAACAACACGGGCTCGGCCGACGCCTTCACCGGGGCACTCACGGGCTCCATCGCGGACACCGGTTCCCTGAGCGACGTCGCCGGAGCTATCGCTACCGCCGTCGAGACCGGCGGTTCACTCGCGGGCGTCCTCGCCGGCGTCGAGGGCTCCATTGGTGACGGCGGCTCGGCCGGCGACATCACCAGCAACCTCGGTGGATCGCTGAACAACATCGGTCTCGGAATCACCGAGTCGCTCGGAGACGGCGGCTCGGCCGGAGACATCACCCAGGCGGTCGGTGGCTCCATCGACGATGGCGGCTCCGTCGAGGGTATTAACGGTGCCATCGCCGGCTCGATCGGTGACGTCTCGGGATCGCTGACCGACCCGGCCACCGGCATCCTCGGCTCGGTCACCGGCAACGGCGGTTCGACAGGCGCGAGCTCCGATGCGATCAGGAACGTCGCCAGCGACAGCGCTTACGTCGTTGTCGGCTCCGCCCAGGAGCTTGTGACCGTCAATGGTTCGCTCACGGCGCTCACCGGCTCGATCGAGAATGCCTTCGACATGAGCACTGCCTCGACCAATCTCGGCTCGACGGTCGGTGCGATGTCCTCCCTCGAGACCGTCAACAGCGTCGAGACGAGCGTCGGCGGCGGCCTGTTGCCGATCCTGTCGCTGGGCGGCGCTGCTGCTCTCGGCGGCGCAGCCGTCGGTGCCGTCGCCGGCGCCAACGTCCAGCTTCCGCCGCTGCCGGGCTTCCCGCTGTGCGACCTGCCGCAGGCGCAGATCGACCAGCTCGCCGCACTGGGCTCGGTCGACGCCCAGAACTGCCCGCGCCCCTGACCTGATCCGGTCGGTCAATAGCTGAAGGAGCCCCGCACCTCGGAAGGTGCGGGGCTCCGTCTTGTTCGCTCGCGGTGTGCTTTCATGACCTCCGCACGCCGTGCGCACCAGTAGCAACTGGTAGGCGGCGGCGCAGCCCCCGGGCCCAGCCAGCTCCACGCCGGTCGACTAACGCCCTGCCCAACCCGGTTGCAAGACAGCCCTCACGACCTGCATGACATCAGATGCGATTCCAGACCGGATTTTCGACCAATCTGTCTTGCAAGTGGACGGCAGTGTCGTGCAACCGCGCGGGG
>NZ_JAALDN010000008.1 GCF_014144855.1 Dietzia maris
CCCGTCGGCACGCGCGGCCCGCTCCCCCTCGCGCCACACCTCGGCCGCGACGGCGAGCACGCCGGCCTGCTGGGGCGTGAGGGTGATGTCGGGCAGCTCGTACCCGTGGGCGGGGATGCGGTACCCGGCCGGCGATCCGGGGGCCAGCGAGGCGCCCTGTTCGAGCGGGACCCCGGCGTCGCGTAGCTCCCGCTTGTCCCGTTCGAACATCCGCAGGTAGGCGGCGTCGTTCTCGGCGTCGTCGTACCCCTGGACCATCCTGCGGATCTCCCCCGCCGACAGGAACGCGTTGGTCGACCTCAGACAGATCACGAGGTTGACCAGACGTTGGGACTTCGAGGTGGGCACGCCTGGAGACGCTATCGTCCGAGCGCGGCGACGAGTTCGTCGACACGCGGGTCCTCGTGGGCGAACGGGTCCGTCAGCGCGACGGTGGGCAGGGTGCCGTCGGAGACCTTGAGGTGGACCCAGTCCACGGTGAAGTCGCGCTCGGCGTCCCGGGCGGCCGTGATGAACCTGCCACGCAGCGCGGCGCGGGTGGTCTCGGGGGCGACGGTGCGGGCCCGCTCCACCTCGGCGTCGTCCACGACGCGGGAGACGAGCCCGCGGCGTTCGAGGACCGAGTGGAGCCCGCGTCCGGGCCGCACGTCGTGGTAGGTCAGGTCGATCTGGGACAGCCTCGGGTGGTCGAGGTCGACGCCGGTCTTGTCCTGGACCTGCCGGATGAGCCGCAGTTTGGCGGCCCAGTCGATGTCGGCGGCGATCGACTCGTGGTCCCCGGACTCGACGGCGTCGAGCACCCGCTCCCACAGGGCCACGCACCGCTCGATGTCGGGGCGATCGTCGCGCTCCCAGCCGCCGCTGTCGAGGTAGCGGTGGACCCCGGCGAGGAACTCCCGCTGGATCTCCAGCGCCGTCATGGTGGTGCCGTCGGTCATCGCGACGGGCCGCGTGCCGGTGAGGTCGCGGCTGATCTCCCGGATGGCCCGAACCGGGTGCGCCACCGCCATCGGGCGCAGCTCGACGCCCGCCTCGAGCATCTCCAGCACGAGCCGGGTGCTGGCGATCTTGAGCAGCGTGGTGGTCTCGATCATGTTGGAGTCGCCCACGATCACGTGCATGCGCCGGAACCGGGTCGAGTCGGCGTGCGGCTCGTCTCGGGTGTTGATGAGCGGTCGCGACCGGGTGGTGGCGGACGAGACGCCGTCCCACATGTGTTCGGCGCGCTGGGAGAAGCAGAACGTCGGTTCCTCCGTCTCGCCGAGTCCCACGCCCGCCGGGGTGCCGGGCAGGATCTTGCCGGCGCCGCAGAGGAGCTGCCGGCTCACGAGGAACGGCAACAGTGTGGTGGCGATGCTGCGGACCTGGGTGGCCCGGTCGAGCAGGTAGTTCTCGTGGCACCCGTAGGAGTTGCCCACCGAGTCGGTGTTGTTCTTGAACAGATAGACGTTGACGTCGATCCCCTCGGCGGCGAGTGCCTGCTCGGCCTGCAGGGCGAGGTCGTCGACGATCCGCTCCCCCGCCCTGTCGTGCGCGACGAGCTGGCGCAGGCCGTCGCATTCGGCGGTCGCGTACTCGGGGTGGGAGCCCACGTCGAGGTAGAGGCGGGAGCCGTTCTCCAGGAAGACGTTGGAGCTGCGCCACCGCTGCACGACGGGCCGGAAGAAGTAGCGGGCGATCTCGTCGGCGCCGAGGGACCGCGCGCCGTCACCGCCGACGCTGGTGATCCCGAACTCCGTCTCGATCCCGACGATGCGACGGATCATGGCGGTCTACTGCCCGCCCTTCTGGACGTAGGACTTCACGAACTCCTCGGCGTTGGTCTCGAGGATGTCGTCGATCTCGTCGAGCAGCGAGTCGGCGGAGGTGGTGTCGGCGGCCTTGGCGACCTGGCCGGCCTCGTCGTCACCGTCGGCGGGGCCGCCGGCGTTCTTCTGGATCCGGGACATGGACTTCTCCTTAACGGTGGGAGGTTCGGTGGTCGGAGGTGCGTGTCGGTGCGGTCACCACGGTGACGGTCCGTCGGTGGTGAGGAAGTCCGGGTGCGCCTCGCAGTACTCCCGGGTCCCGGTGTACGGGTCGGTGAGGTCGACGTGGCGCTGGTGGCCGCGTGAGTCGACGACGACGACGAGGTCCCATCCGGCGGAGTGGATGCTGTCTCCGAGTTCCGCGAGGAAGCGTCCCCTGGCCCAGGCCCGCGTCCGGGCGGGCGGGGTCGTGACGGCGGCCTCGACCTCGTCTGGGGTGGTCAGTCGGCGCATCGCGCCCTTCGCCACTAGACGGGTGTAGAGGCCGCGTTCCGGATCGATGTCGTGGTACTGGAAGTCGATGAGCGCGAGCCGCGCGTGGTCCCAGTCCAGCGCGTCGCGGGCGCGGAATCCCTCTAGCAGACGCAGCTTGGCGGGCCAGTCCAGGCGGTCGGCGCACGACATGGGATTCTGCTCGAGGGCCTCGAGGATCTCCCGCCATTCGGCGAGGACCTCGGTGGCCCAGTCCGGTCGGCCGGCTCCGTCGCCGACGAGGTCGGCGACCCGGTCCAGGATCTCGCGTTGGAGACCGATCCCGGTCAGTGCGCGGCCGTCGGGCAGCGGCACCGTGGCGGTCAGCGACGTGTCGTGACTGATGACGTGCACCGCCTCCACGGGGTCGACGGGCAGGAGATCGGAGAAGTCGACGCCCTCCTCGATGGCGTCCAGGACCAGGCACGTGGTGCCGATCTTGAGGTACGTCGCCAGTTCGGACATGTTCGCGTCGCCGATGATCACGTGCAGTCGGCGCCACGTCTCGTCGGACGCGTGCGGCTCGTCGCGGGTGTTGATGATCCCGCGACGCAGGGTCGTCTCGAGCCCGGTGAGCACCTCGATGTAGTCGGCGCGCTGGGAGAGCTGGAAGCCGGCCGTCTCGCCGGACTGCCCGATCCCCACGCGTCCGGCGCCGCAGAACACCTGCCGGGACAGCAGGTGCGGTGCCAGGCTCAGGGTCAGGGCGTCGAAGTCGACGTCGCGGCGGACGAGGTAGTTCTCGTGCGCGCCGTACGAGGCGCCCTTGCCGTCGACGTTGTTCTTGTACAGCTTGAGTTCGGCGTTGCCCTCGGTCGCCGAGGACTCGACCCCGGCGCGGTGCATGACGAGCTCGCCGGCCTTGTCCCAGATCACCGCGTCGCGCGGGGAGTCGACCTCCGGCGCGGAGTACTCGGGGTGTGCGTGGTCGACGTAGAAGCGCGCGCCGTTGGTCAGCACCCGGTTGGTCACCCCGAACTCGCCGGGGTCGTAGGCGCGCACGGCTCCCAGGTCGAAACCGCGGGCGTCGCGCAGGGGCGATTCCGACTCGTAGTCCCAGCGGGTCTCGTCGGCGCCGCCGGCGGACTCCCCGGGGTCGGTGTAGGCCTTGATCACCTGGGTGGAGGTGACCACCGAGCTGAGCAGGGGCTGCCCGACCGCGACGATGCCAAACTCGATCTCGGTGCCGATGATCCGGCCTCGCCCGACCTCACCCGACGCGTTCCGAACGGGAGGGGTCACTGGTCCACGCCCTTGTTGGGGATGGAGACGTCGACGACGCGCTCACCGCGGACACCGGTCAGCCGCGCCCATTCCTGCGGGTTGGAGGTGTTGGGCAGGTCCGCGCTCTCGGCGAACTCGGCGTCGACAGCGTCGAGGAAGTCGTCTGTGGTCAGGCCCTGCCCGGTGCCGTGGACGATGTCCTTGATCGCCAGCTTCTTGGCCCGGTCCACGATGTTGCGCAGCATCGCCCCGGAGGTGAGGTCGGCCAGGTACAGGGAGGATCGGCGGCCCGAGGCGTACACCAGGTGCACGTACGTGGTGGACTCGTCGCGCGTGTAGAGCCTGTCGACGATCCGGTCGATGAGGTCCGCCACGTGCGTCTGCTCGTCCGCGTCCCCGACCTCCTCCGGGTCGAAGCGCAGGTCGGGGGTGATGTACTTCGCCAGGATATCGGTCGCGGCGTCGCGGTCGGGCCGGTCGATGCGGATCTTCAGGTCGAGCCGGCCGGGGCGCAGGATGGCCGGGTCGATCATGTCCTCGCGGTTGGAGGCGCCGATCACGATGACGTTGCGCAGGTCCTCCACGCCGTCGATCTCCGCGAGTAGCTGGGGCACGATCGTGGTCTCCATGTCCGAGGAGACACCGGAACCGCGGGTGCGGAAGATGGAGTCCATCTCGTCGAAGAACACGATGACCGGGTTGCCCTCGGTCGCCTTCTCACGCGCCCGCTCGAAGATGGAGCGGATGTGCCGCTCGGTCTCGCCGACGTACTTGTTGAGCAGTTCCGGGCCCTTGATGGACAGGAAGTACGAGTTGGGATAGCGACCGTCGGAGACGTCGTCGCCCCGGGAGACCGCCGACGCGCGGGCCAATGAGTGCGCGACGGCCTTGGCGATGAGGGTCTTGCCGCAGCCGGGGGGCCCGTAGAGCAGGACGCCCTTGGGTGGGGCCAGGTGGAACTCGCGGTAGAGGTCGTGGTGGATGAAGGGCAGCTCGATGGCGTCGCGGATCTGCTCGATCTGCGGTCCGAGTCCACCGATGTCGGAGTACTCCACCATCGGGATCTCCTCGAGCAGGAGCTCGTCGACCTCGGCCTTGGGCACGACCTCATACGCCACGCCCGCCTTGGGGTCGACCAGCACCGCGTCGCCCGGACGGACCGGGGCGGGGTGCTCGGCGGTCCGACCGCCCCGCAGCGCGGTGGCCAGCACGACGATGTGCTCCTCGTCGTTGCCCATCACGACGCGGGCGCGGACGCCGTCGGCGAGTACGTCACGGAACATGGCGGTGACGCCCGTGACGGGCAGCTCTCCGGAGACCTCGAGCACGGTCAAGGCCTCGTTGAGACGCACCGTCGTACCGGCGGTGAGTTCGGCAGGGTCCACCCCCGGGGCGATCGCGAGGCGCATCCGCCTACCCGCGGCCATGACCTCCACGGAGTCCGGGCCGGAGGGTCGGGCCAGGACCACGCCGTAGGTGCTGGGCGGGGTGCCGAGTCGTTCAACCTCACTCTTGAGCGCCTCGAGCTGGTCGCGCGAGTCCTTGAGCAGGTCCGCGAGCCGGACGTTGCGGGCGCCGAGGGCGTCGATCTTGATCGTCTTCTCGCGGTCCGAACGGGCCCCCTCGTCCACGGCCTTGCGCAGCCGTGCGAGCTCGGCCCGGTCGATGGCGACCCGGTCCTGCCCGTCGCCGGCCGGGGATCGTCCCTCGGTCACGCGATCACCTGCCCTCCTGGTCGTCGACGAGTCACCTCGTCGTCGTCCCCTCCACCTTATCGGCGGACGCGGGCGCAGGTCCCTGCGAGTCCGCCGGTCAGCCCTTTCCGCTGCGCCGCTTGG
Source organism: Dietzia maris (assembly GCF_014144855.1). Classification (GTDB taxonomy): domain Bacteria; phylum Actinomycetota; class Actinomycetes; order Mycobacteriales; family Mycobacteriaceae; genus Dietzia; species Dietzia kunjamensis. The sequence continues at coordinate 5,342 of NZ_JAALDN010000008.1, forward strand.
GCTTGAGGGTGGTCACGCCCTCGGCGAGCCGGCGGGCGGTCACGAGGAACGCCGTGTGGCCCTGCATGCGGTGCTCCGGACGCACGGCCAGGCCGACCACGTGCCAGCCGCGGTTGATCGACTCCCACGCCCGGGGCTCGGTCCAGCACTGCTGACGCCGCAGGGCCTCCACGACGTCCGACAGCTGGGTCGTGGTGGCCACGTAGGCAACCAGCACCCCGCCGGGCACCAACACGTCGCTCACCGTGGGCAGGCACTCCCAGGGCGCGAGCATGTCCAGCATCACGCGGTCGACCTGGCCCCCCAGCGCCTCCACGGAGGTCTCGGCCAGGTCCGCGACGCGCAGATCCCAGTTCTCGGGGTGCTCGCCGTAGAACGTACGGACGTTGCGCTCGGCGTGCTCGGCGTGGTCCTCACGGATCTCGTAGGAGAACACCCGCCCCTCGGGGCCCACGGCCCGGAGCAGTGAGCAGGTCAGCGCGCCGGAACCGGCACCGGCCTCCAGGACGCGGGCGCCGGGGAACACGTCACCCTCGTGCACGATCTGCGCGGCGTCCTTGGGGTAGATCACCTGGGCGCCGCGCGGCATGGACAGCACGTAGTCGGTGAGGAGCGGCCGGAGCGCGAGGTAGTGGGAGTCCTTGGTCGAGGTGACGATCGACCCCTCCGGCGCACCGATCAGGTCGTCGTGGCGGACGGCCCCGTGGTGGGTGAAGAACTCGGCGCCCTCGACGAGGACGACCGTGTACTTGCGCCCCTTGGTGTCGGTGAGTTGGACGCGGTCGCCCACGACGAACGGACCGGATCGCTGCACAGGACCTCCAGGGGGGACATACGGGCCGGTTGTCCGACCGGTTGTCTACCCTGCCAGGTGTGACGGATCCCCTGGAAATCGGCGGCATCCCGGCAGCGGGCGACGTACCCCTGCCGGAACGCAAGCCCCTCGCCCTGTCCGCCTCGCGCGCGGCGGACTTCCGGCAGTGCCCGCTGCTGTACCGCCTGCGCACCATCGACCGGATCCCGGAGCCCAAGACCCGCGCCCAGGTGACGGGCACCGTCGTCCACTCGGTGCTCGAGGAGCTCTACGGCCTCGAGCAGGCCGACCGGGCGCCGCAGCGCGCCGCGGACCTCGTCCCCGCCGCCGTCGAGAACTTCTACGCGGCGGAGGACGGCGCCGACGTGGTACCTGTGGCCGAACGCCCCGGGTTCGAGGCCGAGGTCGCGGGCCTGGTCTCGGCCCTCTACGGCGTCGAGGACCCGCAGCGCTTCTCCCCCGCCTCGTGCGAGCAGTACCTGCTCACGGCCACTCAGTCGGGCACCCCGCTCCACGGCTACCTCGACCGGGTCGACGTGGCACCGACCGGCGAGGTCAGGGTCGTCGACTACAAGACCGGCAAACCCCCGAACCCGCGGTACCAGCACCAGGCGATGTTCCAGATGCGCTTCTACGCCCTGATGTACCACCGCGTCCACGGGGTGCTCCCCGCGCAGCTCAAACTCATCTACCTCAAGAACGGCAGCTGGCTCACCCTCACCCCGGATCATGCATCCCTCGGAGAGACCGAGGCGTCCCTCGACTCGCTCTGGTCGGAGATCGAGCGGGCCGGGGAGACGGGGGACTTCCGCCCCCGTACGTCCCGCCTGTGCGACTGGTGCAATCATCAGGCCCTGTGTCCGGCGTACGGCGGTACCCCGCCGGAGTACCCGGGGTGGCCCGGGACGCGGGTGGTACCAGCCGGGACGGACACTCTGCTGTCAGGTCAGGGAGAACCGAGGAGAACATGATGACGGAGGCCTACTTCGAGCCGCTGGGTACCGACGACGGCTGGGAGGTCTTCCGAGCGACGCCGCACACCGTGAGCGCCTGGGGCCCCGACCTGCAACACGGGGCCCCGCCCTCTGCCATCCTCACCCGGGCCATGGATCGGCTGGACCCGTCCGAGGAGACGCGGATCGCACGGGTGGCGGTCGACCTGCTGGGTCCGGTCCCGCTGGGCGAGTTGCGGACGCGGGCGCGCGTCACACGACCGGGCCGGCGGATCCAGCTGGTCGAGTCCGAGCTCGAGGCGCGGGGACGGATCGTCGCCCGGGCGAGCGCGTGGCGGATGCTCGTCAGCGACACCGCGGAGGTCGAGCAGACGCTGGATCAGCCCCGCCAGCTTCCTGGGGCCGATCACAACAGTGAGTTCTTCAACCGCTGGACCAGCGGTTACATCGACTCTCTCGAGATCCGGGGTGCCGAGGACGGCACGGTGTGGGCGCGGCCCACCCTGCCGCTGGTGGCAGGTGAGGAGACGACCCCCGCCGAGCACGTGATGTGCGTGGCGGACATCGCCAACGGCGTCGGAGCGGTCCTCGAACCCCACGAGTGGCGATTCCTCAACACCGACGTCGTCACGCACCTGCACCGCCGGCCCGTCGGGCAGTGGATCGGGGTGACAGCGCGGGCCTCGATCGGTCCCGACGGGGTGGGCGCGACCACCGGAACTCTCTTCGACGAGGTCGGTGCGATCGGCCACACCCTGCAGGCATTGCTGGTCGAGCGGGTCTGAGTTCAGACCGGCGAAGTGCGCCATGCCGTTCTCAGCTGCAAAGGCACTCGGACTAGACGGTTCGGTAGACCGCTACTTTCCTCGTCGTCCTGTCGACCCAGAACCCTGAATACTCCTGCTCGTGTGCCGTCAGCCACTCGTCGAGCCGGGACCGGGTTAACCCCCGTCGTTTGAAGGCAGATGATTCCATCGCACAGATCTGATTCGTGGTCAGGTATCCCCCCGGGACAACCCGCCGCAGGCATTCGAGGAGATGATCCTCGATCGATCCCGTGAAGGACTTCTCCGCGGATGGATTGACACCGGCGCCCCGACTTGCCGTGGGCGTGGAAGCCGCCCGTGGCCTCCTCGGCAGTGGCGGAGCGGGTGCAGCGGACGAAGTGCCGAAGATCGGCGCTTGAGGCGGCTCCGAAGTATCAGCACGGCGGCCGACAGGTCGCGGACCATCGGGAGTTGAAGATAGAGGCAATTCGGAGACCGGTGAAAGTCCGCCTACAGGAGCCGGGGGTCGTCGAGTGTTCGAAGCTGGGCGCTGGCTGCCCGAGACCGTTGGGCCAGCCCAAAGAGACGCGACGCGATCCGCTAGTTCCACCGCTCGGTCGAGGATCTCGGCGCTGCCCCATTCCCGGTGTGCGGCGATCTCGACGTTGAGGGCCAGTTTGCTATTGCGAAGGATCTGGCGTTTCAGGGCGAAGTGATTGTTCCCCATCTCCTGGTTCAAACCCGTCAGCGTGAGATTGCCTAGGCAATGGAGCTGCATTTCTGGATCGATTCCGTCAACTGTTCGGATCGGGCCTTCCCACGACGGCGGCGGTTTTTGCGGGAGGATATGCTCGATGGAAAGCGCGTCTGAGTTGAGTAGGCCGAGTTCTTTGTGCCCGAAGGACTCTTCCAATCCGAGCAACACATGGCGGAGCGTCGGATTTCGCGTGACGTTGTACAGCCGCTCGCGAAGTGCGTTCTCTCGGAGTTCAGTGTCGTTCGGCCAGCGATACTGCGGACGCGACAGTATGCTGCGAATGCGCGATGGGATAGGTTCCGCGAAGTCCAAATCCTGTGGTATCCGCGTGAACAATCTGTTCAGGCCTGCAGCCGTCAATCCGGCGAGTGTCCTGCGAACCAAGAATGATTCTGCGTAGTGCAGCGCCAAGACTACGTCATCCTCACCAATCCGGCCTTCAGCATGACCTTCAAGAAGGAAAAGCGCGAGCGGATGGACGGTCTCGTTCCCCACTCGCTTAATTCTCCGCAGCGCAGCGCCGATCGCGGGATTTGGGGTGGTCTCAGGGAACAGAATGTTCCGCAGGTAGGTGCTTCGGAGACGCAGGTCCCGCACAAAGTCAACCACGTCGTTCTCGTCTGCTGCACGGCGCGCGAGTCTAGTTTTCTGGGCCTGGTAGGTGTTCTTCTTCGACAGGGTCGGGGAACCTCGCAAGACCATATCCAGGTAGGCGAGGTCCTCTATTCGCTCGGAGCCGATGTTCTTCTCGATATCCGCCCACATCGTCCGATGTACAAGATCGCCCTGAGTTGGCAGCATCATAAAAACATGGTTGCGAAGCAGATCGCCCTGTGTCAGAGACAGGCCTTTATCGTTAAGCGACTCGAAAATTCTGAAGGTGTTGTCATCCGGGGACAATGATATCGCGATTATCTCCATCCGCGAGGCAATCACGTTGAGTAGCTTGGAGAGCTCCGGATAGTCGAGCTTGCTCACCATCGCGCTGAATTCGTCGTAGGCGTTAAGGATTTCAGAGGAGCCAGCCGGTCGACTCGTTCCGTCAACCAAGTGCTCCAGCGCCTCCCGATCCAATTGTGTCGGAAGAAGTTTTGGACGTGATTCACCGTTTTCGTGTCGGTTGATCAAGTAGATGTCGTTAGTCTTGTCGGCCGCGCCATCTTGCCCCAACGTCCGAAGTCGATCGCGAATCGCGAGGACAAAAATGTAGAGGCTGGTGAGCCGTTGTTGCCCGTCCACCACCAGGACGCGCATGATGCCGAAGAAGCTGCTACCGGTCGCAGGTGCCAAGACAACGGAACCGAGAAAATGGTTTTCGTGAGTGTCGAGGTCGTCGAACTTTTCGAAGATGTCATCGGCGAGCGTCGCACGGTGCTTCTTGGACCAACTGTATGGGCGTTGGTATAGGGGGACGAGCAGTTGCCGCTGCCCGTCCACCAACTCGCTAAAGGTGCGCTGCTCTGCCCTCATGCCCGCGAGTCTAACAGCGGGTGTACTGCGTTCACTTCAACCGGCTCGTGGGCCTTCTGTGGGTGGGATCGTCCACCGGGAATTCAGGATAGTTCGGGGGTTCAGCCCATGCGGCAGGAGCGGATGTCGGTCGCGATGACCGACTTCGCACCGGACGCGGCGAGCTCGTCCATGATCGAGTTGACCCGCTTGCGCGGCACCATCGACCGGACGGCGATCCACGCCGGGTCCGCCATCGGCGAGACCGTGGGCGACTCGATGCCCGGCGTGATCGCCGAGACCTCGTCGAGCAGATCCTTGGGGCAGTTGTAGTCGAGCATCATGTACTGCTGGGCGAACACCACGCCCTGCAGGCGCGCCCTGAGCTGTGCCATCGCCCCGGACACCTCGGCGTCCGCCCGGGAGATCAGCACGCCCGAGGAGTCGCACAGGATGTCGCCGAACGCCTCCAGGCCGTGGACCTTGAGCGTCCGTCCGGACCCCACGACGTCGGCGATGCAGTCGGCCACTCCCAGTTGGATCGAGATCTCCACGGCGCCGTCGAGGCGGATGACCTCCGCCTCGACCCCCCGCTGCTGGAGGTCCCGACGGACGATATTGGGGTACGAAGTCGCGATCCGCGCGCCGGCGAGCCGGTCGGTGGACCATCCCGCCCCGGCGGGACCGGCGTAACGGAAGGTGGAGTGGCCGAAGCCCAGATCGAGGAGCTCATCGACCTCGGCCATGGAATCCGCGGCCAGATCCCGGCCGGTGATGCCCATCTCGAGGCGGCCGGAGCCCACATAGACGGCGATGTCCTTGGGGCGCAGGAAGAAGAACTCGACGTCGTTGTCCGGGTCGATCAGCGTGAGGTCCTTGCTCCCCTCGTGCCGACGGCGGTACCCCGCCTCGGCGAGCATCTCGGAGGCGGACTCGGACAGGGCGCCCTTGTTGGGCAGTGCGACGCGCAGCATGACGGGGGCTCCGGAATCTGTGAGCGTGAGGGTGGACGCGGGGCGGGGTCTAGAGATGTCGGTAGACGTCCTCGAGGCCGAGTCCGCGCCTGAGCATCATGACCTGGGTCCAGTACAGGAGCTGGGAGATCTCCTCCGCCAGTTCCTCATCGGACTGGTACTCGGCGGCGATCCACACCTCACCGGCTTCTTCGATGACCTTCTTGCCCAGATGATGCACACCCTTGTCGAACGCGGCGACGGTGCCGGACCCCTCGGGGCGCGCGGTGATGCGCTCGGACAGCTCGGTGAACAGCGAGTCGAAGGTCTTCACACGCTCGATTGTCCCATAGCCGCACCCACGGGTGTGCCGGAGGTGAGCCCGTGGAGCGCCGCGGTGTCGACGCCCTCCAGGGTGTCGTGGGTGTGGGCCCCGACGACGCCGGGCTGGCCGTCGGTCGACGGGATGTACAGCACCCGGCAACCGGCGGCGACCGCCGCGGTCGCGCCGGTGACGGAATCCTCCACCGCCACCGCCGAGCCGGGCTCCACCCCGAGCCGGGCACACGCGAGGAGATACGGGTCCGGGGCGGGCTTGGCGTCGGTGACCATGCACCCGGTGACCACCACGTCGAAGCGGGAGCGGTCGATGAACTCGAGGGGCACCACCGCGACATCGGCGGTGGTGTTGGTGACCAACGCGACCGGGGTCCCCGTCGACGCGATGTCGGCGAGGAGATCCTCGGCGCCCGGCCGCCACCTCATATCGGTTCGCATCAACTCGGTGACCCGGGAGTTGAGGCGGTGGGCGAGGCGGTCGAACTCCTCGCCCACGATCCGGCGACCCGTGTACTCGCCGAGGATCTCGAAGAACCCGTGGAGGGAGTTGCCCAGCGTCCTCTCGCGGGTCGTCTCGTCGAGGGGGCGCCCCAGGTGCTCGGCGAGCTCGTACACGGCGATGTCCCACAGTCGCTCGGTGTCGACGAGGGTGCCGTCCATGTCGAGACAGACGGCGGACGGAACACGGTCAGAGGAATTGCTGGTCACGGCCTACTGTCTACCCGAGTCAGGTGAACCGGGGGTGACCCGAGGCGCCGAGGGGACGCTCGCCCCGTGCCGTCCGCAGTCCCACCCAGCGGATACGGCATACGCACGTTCCACGCCGGTCGCCGGCCGTGTCATCCCCGGTGGGAGGCGATCTCGTCGTGTGGTTCCGACGGGATCGTTTCGAAGTCGCTGAGCTTCCGAGGCGCCATCACCACTCGCGCCGAGTTGAGGATCGCGAGGACGTCGATGACCTCTTGTGCGATCGCGCCGGCGAGAGGGCTGAGCAGGCCGAAGACGGCGAGGAGCATCCCGATCACCGAGGCTGCCATCCCGCCTACCGCTGACTGCAGGGCGATCCGCCGCATCCGCGCGCCGATGTGCAACAGGTCGTCGAGGCGCTCCAGCGAGGAGTCCAGCACCACGGCGTCGGCGGCCTCGGAGGTCACGTCGGAGGTGGCGCCGAACGCGACTCCTGCGGTCGCGGCAGTCATCGCCGGGGCGTCATTGATGCCGTCGCCGAGGAACAGCGTCGGCCCCGCGGCCGTGCGTTCGCGGACGATCGCGAGTTTGCCCTCGGGACTGACCCCGCCGTACACCTCACTGATGCCCACGCGGTCTGCCAGCCGGCGGACCTCGGCCTCGCGGTCACCCGAGATGATCATCATGCGCTTGACACCGTGCGCGCGGGGCAGGTGGGCGATGAAGTCGCCGGCCGTGGCCCGCGGCTCGTCACGGAACCGGAAAGTGGCGGCGTACCGGTCGTCGACGAGCACGACGGATTCCATCCCGGTCTGCGTCGCAGGCAGGAGCACGAGTGCCTCGGGATCGACCGCGGCGAGTCCGCGGCGGTTGGTGAGTCGGAGGCTGCGTCCACCCACCTCACCGACCAACCCGGCGCCGGGTTTCTCGGTGACGGAGCTCAGTGGCGGCGTGTCCAGCCCCCGTTCGGTGGCCGCATCGACGACGGCTCTCGCGAGTGGGTGTCGGGAGTAGACCTCCACCGCCGCCGCGGTGGACAGGACGTCATCGGCATCCGTTCCGGGCCGCGCGATGATCTCGGTCAGCACGGGCCGACCGTAGGTGAGCGTGCCGGTCTTGTCGAACATCATCGTCTCGACCCGTGCGACCTCCTCGAGCATCGCCGGGTTCCTGATGATGATGCCGCGCTTGGCGGCTAGCGATATGGCCCCGATGATCGCGACGGGGACTCCGATGAGCAGCGGGCACGGGGTCGCCACCACGACCACCGCGAGGAAGCGAGTCGGATCGCCGGAGATCGCCCATCCGAGAACGCCCAGGGTCAGCGCGACCAACGTGTACCAGGCTCCGAGGCGGTCCGCGAGACGACGCATCGGGGGCCGGTGCTCCTCCGCCTCGCGGAGTACGCCGACTATCTGCGCGTAACGGGAGTCGGCAGCGACGAGTTCGGCTCGGACGGTCAGAGCCGCGTCGCCGTTCACGGCACCGGAGAGCACCTGGGAACCGGGGGACTTGGGCACGACGTACGGCTCACCCGTGAGGTAGGACTCGTCCATCGCGCCGTCGCCCTCCACGACCTCGCCGTCGACGGGACACAGCTCGTGGGGCAGGACCAACAGCAGGTCACCGACCCTGACGTCGTCGGCGCGGAGGTCATCCACGCCCTCGGACGGTGAAGTACCGCGGAGCCGGTGGGCGATGGACGGGCTGCGTCGCGCCAGGGCGTCGAGGATCGCCGATGCCCTCCGTGACGCCGCGGCCTCGAGGGCCTCTCCGCCCGACAGCATCAGGACGATGATCGCGGCCACCAGCCATTCGGAGAGCAGAACTGCGGTGACGATCGACACCGCGGCGAGCATGTCCGCTCCCCCCGCGCTCCTCACCGCCGATCGAACTACTCCGATGATGAGGGGAACACCCCCTACCACCACCACGGCGACAAGCGGGGCGCGGATCACCCACTGCCCTGCGGCCGTGACGCCGGGGTCGGCGGACGCACTCGCGATCAGGTACACCACGATCGCCAGGACGGTGGCCACCGCGAGCGCGCCCTGGCGCGAGGCGACGAACGTGCGGAGCGCCCCGTCCCGGGTGGTGTTCATTCACTCATCATCACCCGGGAGGAGGGCCGCCCACCAGCAAGGACAGGCTGTCCTGCGTGCCCGCCTCAGACGTTGAAGTACTTGGCCTCCGGGTGGTATAGCACGAACGCGTCGGTCGACTGCTCGGGATGTAACTGCAGTTCCTCGGAGAGTTCGACGCCGATGCGCTCGGGCTCGAGCAGATCGACGACCACCTTGCGGGACTCCAGGTCGGGGCAAGCGCCGTAGCCGAAGCTGTACCGGGCACCCCGGTACTTGAGGTTGAAGTACTCCTCGATGCTGTCCGGGTCCTCGTCGGAGACCGTGCCCTCGGGCAGGCGGAGTTCGTCGCGGACCCGTCGGTGCCAGAACTCGGCGAGGGCCTCGGTGAGCTGCACGGACAGGCCGTGTACCTCGAGGTAGTCCCGGTAGTTGTCCGCGGCGAACAGCTCGTTGGCGAAGTCCGCGATGGGCGTGCCCATGGTGACCAGCTGGAACGGCAGCACGTCCACCACTCCCTCGGCCTCGCAGCGCTCCTTGGAGGCCAGGAAGTCGGGGATGGCCAGGAAGCGCGGTCGCTGCTGGCGCGGGAACGCGATCTTGTGGAGCACCTCGGCGTCGGGGCGCGGCTCGGCGAGCACCCAGATCTCCTCGCCCACCGAGTAGGCCGGGAAGTAGCCGTACACCACGGCCGAGTGGGACAGGATGTTCTCGGTGGTCAACCGGTCGATCCACGAACGCAGGCGGGGCCTGCCCTCGGTGGCCACGAGCTCCTCGTAGTCCGGCCCGTCGCCGCTGCGGGTGCCCCGCAGGCCCCACTGGCCGAAGAACAGGGCACGCTCGTCCAGGTGACCGGCGTAGTCCGCCACCGGGATCCCCTTGGCGATCCGGGTCCCCCAGAACGGAGGGGTCGCGATCGGCTGGTCGGCCGCGACGTCCGACCGCTCGGGGACCACGACGGGCTCGGCCTCGGCGGCGCGCTTGGCGGCGATCCGCTCACTGCGAGCGCGGCGCTCGCGGCGTTCTTCGGCCTTGGCCGCGGACTCCGACGACTGCGACATCGGGACCCCGGTCCGTTTGGACGTCATCACCTCGTCCATGAGCCGCAGGCCCTCGAACGCGTCCCGCGCGTAGAACACCTCACCCTGGTACATCCCGGCGAGGTCGACCTCGACGTAGGACCGGGTCAGCGCGGCGCCGCCGAGCAGGACCGGGAACTCCCCGGCGATCCCCTCCGAGTTGAGCTCGGCGAGGTTGTCCTTCATCACGACGGTCGACTTCACGAGCAGGCCGGACATGCCGATCACGTCGGCCTTGTGCTCGCGGGCCGCGGAGATGATCTCCGAGATCGGCTGCTTGATGCCGATGTTGACCACGTCGTAACCGTTGTTGGACAGAATGATGTCCACGAGGTTCTTGCCGATGTCGTGCACATCGCCCTTGACCGTGGCCAGGACGATGCGGCCCTTGCCGTCCTCGTCGCTGGCCTCCATGTGGGGCTCGAGGTGGGCGACCGCGGCCTTCATGGTCTCCGCCGACTGCAGGACGAACGGCAGCTGCATCTGGCCGGACCCGAAGAGCTCACCCACGGTCTTCATCCCGCCGAGCAGGTGGGTGTTGATGATCTCCAGAGGGGGGATCTCCGCCATCGCGGCGTCGAGGTCCGCCTCGAGTCCCTTGCGCTCGCCGTCGACGATCCTGGCCGACAGCCGCTCCATGAGCGGCATCGCGGCGAGCTCGGCCGCGCGCGCGTCCTTGGCGCCGGCCGCGGACACGCCCTCGAACAGCTCCATGAACACCTGGAGGGGGTCATATCCCTCACCGCGACGGTCGTAGACCAGGTCGAGGGCGACCTCCCGCTGCCGCTCGTCGATCTTGCTCATGGGCAGGATCTTGGAACTGTGCGCGATCGCGGTGTCCAGACCCGCCTGGATGCACTCGTGCAGGAACACCGAGTTGAGCACCTGGCGGGCGGCCGGGTTGAGGCCGAACGAGATGTTCGACAAGCCGAGCGTGGTGTGGATCTTCGGGTGTGACCCGGTGAGTCGGCGGATGGCCTCGATTGTCTCGATGCCGTCGCGGCGGACCTCCTCCTGGCCGGTCGAGATGGGGAAGGTCAGACAGTCGATGATGATGTCCTCCTCCGCCACCCCCCAGTTACCGGTGAGGTCGGAGATGAGCCGCTCGGCGATCTCGACCTTGCGATCCGCGGTCCGGGCCTGGCCCTCCTCGTCGATGGTCAGTCCGACCACAGCCGCGCCGTGGCGGGAGACCAGCTGCATGATCCGCTGGAAACGGGACTCCGGCCCGTCGCCGTCCTCGTAGTTGACCGAGTTGACCGCGCAGCGGCCACCCAGCTTCTCCAGACCGGCCTCGATGACACCGGGCTCGGTCGAGTCGAGCATGATCGGCAGCGTCGAGGAGGTCGCGAGCCGGCCGGCCAACTCCTTCATGTCGTCGGAGCCGTCCCGGCCGACGTAGTCCACGCAGAGGTCGACCATCTGCGCACCGTCGCGCATCTGCTCCTTGGCGATGTCCATGCAGGTGTCCCAGTCGCCGGCGAGCATGGCCTCGCGGAACCGCTTGGAACCGTTGGCGTTGGTGCGCTCACCGATCATGAGGATCCCGGCGTCGGCGCGCAGGGGGGTCGAGCTGTACAGCGAGGCGACCGCGTTGACGGGCTCCACCCGACGCTCGGCCTTCTCGCGGCCCAGGACCTCGTCGCGCAGGCGGGTGATGTGCTCGGGGGTGGTGCCGCAGCACCCGCCCACCATCGACAGGCCGAACTCGGAGACGAAATCGGCCACCTGCGGCGCGAACGCGTCGGCGCCCAGGGGGTAGACGGCGCCGTGCTCACCGAGCTCCGGCAGTCCCGCGTTGGGCATGACCGACACGGGGATCCCGGCGTGCCGGGACAGGAACCGCAAATGCTCGATCATCTCGGCCGGACCCGTGGCGCAGTTGAGGCCGATCATGTCGATGCCCAGCGGCTCCAACGCGGTCAGGGCCGCGCCGATGTCCGAGCCGAGCAGCATGGTGCCCGTGGTCTCGATGGTGACGTGGGAGATGATCGGCAGCCGCCTGTCGGCGGCGGCCATCCCGTCCTGGCACCCGAGCACCGCGGCCTTGACCTGGAGCAGGTCCTGGCTCGTCTCGATGAGGTAGGCGTCCGCGCCACCGCGTGCCAGCCCCTCGGCGGCCTGGGCGTAGGCGTCCCGCATTTCCTCGAAGGTGGTCTGCCCCAGGGAGGGCAACTTGGTGCCCGGCCCGAGGGAACCCAGCACCATCCGGGGGGTCCCGTCCTGGGACGGACCCATCTCGTCGGCGACCTTGCGGGCGATCGCCGCGCCCTTCTCCGCGAGCTCACCGATCCGGTCGACGATGTCGTAGTCGCCCAGGTTGGACAGGTTGCAGCCGAAGGTGTTGGTCTCCACCAGATCGGCGCCAGCGGTGAAGAACGCCCGGTGGATGTCCTCCACGACGTCCGGACGCGTGGCGTTGAGGATCTCGTTGCAGCCCTCCAGGCCCAGGAAGTCCGCGTCCACATCAAGGTCGACGGCCTGCAACATCGTGCCCATCGCCCCGTCACCGATCAGTACTCGCCGACGGGCGGCATCCAATAAGGGCGAATCGAAATCGACAGACATGGCCCCAGTGTATGGGTGGGGAACAACCGGACGAACGTAGGCTGTACTAATGACTGTCCAATGGAGTCCCGACGGGCATCTCGATCTGGAGAGCCCGGTGATGATCGTGGCCTTCGAGGGCTGGAACGACGCCGCGGACGTGGCGACCGGCACCATCGAACACCTCGCCCTGAACTGGGAGGCCCGCCAGATCGCCGAGGTCGGCGGTGACGAGTTCTTCGACTACCTGGACCAGCGGCCCGTCGTCCGGATCTCGGGTGGGGTGTCCCGCTCGGTCGAGTGGCCCCGGGTGGTGGTGTCGGCGTGTCGACCGGACGGGTTCGCCGCGGACGTGTTGTTGGTGCGGGGGCCCGAGCCGGCCCTGAAGTGGCGCCGGTTCGCCTCGGAGTTCGTCGACCTGGTCGACACCCTCGGGGTGTCCCAGGTGATCCTGCTGGGGGCCTACCTCGCCGACGTGCCGCACACCCGTCCGGTCCCGCTCACCGGCGCGGCGTTCAGCCGGCAGCGGATGGCGACGATGGGCGTCGAACCGTCGGACTACGAGGGGCCCACCGGGATGTCCGGGGTGCTCCAACAACTCCTCACGGAGGCGGGGGTGCCCACGCTGAGCGTGTTCGCGGGGGTCCCCCACTACGTGGCCTCGCCGCCGAACCCCCGCGGTACCGAGGCGATGCTGTCCTGGATCGCGGAGAACCTGGGCATGGCGGTGCCGATGGACGCGCTGCGCGTGCAGGCGCGGACGTGGGCCGACCGTGTCGACGCCGCCGCGGGCGAGGATGAGGACCTCCGCGACTACATCCAGTCCCTCGAGGACCGGATGGACGAGGACTCCGGGGTGACCCCGGGGGTCGACCCGGAGCCCGACCGCGGCCGCGCGTCGGGTGGGGAGGCCATGCCGCTGGTCGACGGCGATGCGATCGCGGCCGAGTTCGAGCGCTTCCTACGGGGCGAGCGGGACGAGCCCGACGCCGGGTGACCCGCGGCCGGCCGGGTCGCGG
>NZ_JAALDN010000090.1 GCF_014144855.1 Dietzia maris
GCGCGCGGTCGGCGACGAGTGCACGGAGTGCGGCCTGGTCGACCTTGCCGGCGGGCGTGCGGGGAGGGTCGACGACGACGACCTGCTCGACCGCCGAGGTGGGCAGTCCCGAGGCCGTCGCGGCGGCGGTGGCGAGGGCCTGCGAGCGCTCGCGGGTGACCACGACCAACCGGTCGGGCTCCCCGACGCACCAGGCGTCGAACCCGCCGTCCGCCAGGGTCGATTCCACCCGACCCAGGTCGATCCGGTGCCCGAAGATCTTGGTCTCGCGCCCCATCCGCCCGACGATCTCCACGAGGCCGTCGTCGGCGATGCGGGCGAGGTCCCCGGTCCGCAGCTCGTCGAGCTCGGACCCGCGGGCGAGGTCGGCCGAGGTGCGGGCGTACCCCATCATCACGTTGGGGCCGCGGTACACCAGCTCACCGGGGGCGTGCGGATCGGTTCCCCGCGGACGGTCGACGCGGAAGGAGCCGCCGGGGATCGCGATCCCGATGGCCCCCGCACGGGTCCGCGCGAGGCGAGGGGGGAGGTACGCCATACGCGCGGTCGCCTCGGTCTGGCCGTACATCACGACCAGTTCTGCCCCGCGTGCTTCCAGGTGCGCGGCCAGGCGACGCACCGCCTCCGGCGCGAGGCGCCCGCCCGCCTGGGTGAGGTAGCGCAGGCGGGTGAGGCGGTCCAGCCGGTCGAGACCGACGCGCTCGAGGAGTTCGACCGTGTGCGGGACGGCGGCGAACGTCGTCACCTGCCCGGCCTCCGCCCGGTCCCAGAACGCCGGTGCGGAGACGGAGTCGGAGTTGAGCACCACGGACGCGCCGGCCAGCAGGTGACTGTGCAGGACGGACAGGCCGTAGCAGTAGTGCGGCGGCAGGGTGGTGATCGCCCGGTCCCCCGGCACGATGCCCAGGTAGTCCACGATCGACCGCGCGTTGGCCAGCACCGCCCGCCGGGACTGCCGGACGAGCTTGGGTGCGCCCGTGGACCCGGAGGTGCTCAGGAGCAGTGCGAGGTCGGGATGCAGGTCGTGCCGCGGCGGCGCCGTGAGCACCCCGGCCGGGAGGGGTCGGCCGTCCCCCGCGACAACGTCGGGGTGCCATGCCGCGAGGAGGTTGTCGGTGGCCGCGCCGTCCGGCGGCAGGAGGACCACGACGTGGCCGGCGGAGTGGGCGGCGAGATAGTCCACGAGGAACTCGATGGTGTTCGTCGCCACCAGGCCGATCAGGCGACGACCGGTCGTCACGGGCGGGTACTCGGCGGCGCGCTCGGCGCTCATCCGGGAGAGCGCGGAGTAGGTGTACTCCGCCTCGTCGGTCACCACGGCGACCGCGGTGCCGCGCCCGGCGGACTCGTCGAACAGGCCGGGCGGAGCCTGCCCCTGATGCGTACGTGCGACGGTCACGCGCCGAACTATATTAGGTGAGGCTTCGCTATGAAAGTCGGGCGGATCCGGTCATCAGCCGTCGCGGCGGCCCGTCTCCCGGTGGTGACGGGGCCGCCACACGACCACCGACGTCGAGCGGGGCACGTGGACGAGTTCACCGCCCGCCCGGGCGGAGGACCCGGAACGGCGACGGAGTTCGGCGACCTCCTCGATCAGTTCTGACACGCGGCTGCGCAAGGCGTCGACCTGATTGGTCAGCTCGATGATCCGCTTGATGCCGGCGAGGTTGACGCCCTCCTCCTGGCTGAGGCGCTGGACCTCGCGGAGCAGTGCCACGTCCCGCAGCGAGTAGCGTCGCCCACCGCCGCTGGTGCGCTCGGGGGTGACGATCCCGAGACGGTCGTAGGTTCGCAGGGTCTGGGCGTGCAGCCCGGACAATTCGGCGGCCACTGAGATCACCAGGACGCTGTCGTCGGGCCCCAGCTCCCCGACGTCCCGCCGGGGGCTCATGCCGACCCGGCCCAGCCCGACCGCGGATCGAAGCCGGCGGCGCGCAACGCGTCGTCATAGGCGGCGAGCTCGGCTTCGGCCATCCCGGCGGGGGGCGTGGCCACCCGGAGGGTGACCTTGAGGTCACCGGTTCCGGACTTGCGTGCGATACCCCGGCCGCGCACCCGCAGGATCTGTCCGTCGCGGGAGCCGGCGGGGATCTTGACGGTCACCCGCCCGGTGAGCGTGGGTACCGACACCTGGGCGCCGCGGACCAACTCCGGGTAGGACACCGGCAGGTCGACGAGCAGGTCGGCCCCGTCGCGGTCGAACACCTGGTCCTTCTGGACGGTGACCGTCACGTACAGGTCGCCCGACGGTGCCCCGCGGAAGCCCGCCTCACCCTGCCCCGAGAGCCGGATGCGCTGGCCGTCGGAGACGCCGGCCGGGACCTTGACGTTGATGGTGCGGGTGCGGTCCGTGACGCCGCTGCCCGCGCACTCGGTGCACGGGTCGTCGATCTTGGACCCGGTGCCGCCGCAGTCGGTGCAGGGCTCGGCGAAGCCGAAGGCCCCCTGGGTGCGCTGGGTGACGCCCGCACCGTGGCAGGTGCCGCACACCTTGGGGCTGGTCCCCGGCTTCGCGCCACTGCCGTGGCAGATCAGACACGGCGAGGCGGAGGAGAGTTTGATCTGGACCGTCTCGCCGAGGGCGGCCTCACGGAAGGACAGGGTCAGGGCGGTCTCGACGTCCTGGCCGCCCCGCGGGCGCTGTGCCCGGCCGCGGCCGGCCCCGCCGCCACCCGGGCGGGCCTGGTTGAACAGGCCGCCGAAGAGGTCCGAGAATCCCCCGGTGCCGCCGGCGGGCCCGCCGCCACCGAAGAGGTCGTTGATGTCGAAGTCACCGCCGGAGGCGGTGTACCGGCCCCCGCCGCCCGGGGCGAAGCCGCTGAACCCGCCGGAGGTGACCTGGTCGCGGAAGGCGTCGTACTCCTTGCGCCGGGCGGGATCGCCGATGACGTCGTTGGCCTCGCTGATCCGCTTGAACTTGTCCTCCGCGGCCGCGTTGCCCGGGTTGGAGTCCGGGTGGTTCTCCCGCGCGAGCTTGCGGTAGGCCTTGCGGATCTCGTCCTGGGTGGCGGACTTGGAGACGCCCAGTTCGGCGTAGTAGTCCTTCTCGACCCATTCGCGCTGACTCACCAGACGCCTCCCTTCTTCTTGTTGCAGTTCTTCTTCTTATTGCAGTGTTCGGGTCTACGAATTCTCTCAGTTCCCCGGCACATCCGGGGTGATGAGCCGGTGGGCTCAGCGGACGCTGACCATCGCCGTCCGCAGGGTCCGCTCACCGTGGCGGTAGCCCTTGCGCAGGACCGTCCCCAGCACGGGCTCGGATCCCTCGGATTCGTCCTGCACGGCCTCGTGGAGGGCCGGGTCGAACGGATCGCCCTCGTTGCCGAAGGACTCGACACCCTGGGATGCCAGTAGCGCGCGGACCTTGTCGGCGAAGACCTTGAGCGGCCCCTCGGCGAGGTCGCCGTGCGCCTCGGCCCGGTCGAGGTCGTCGACGATACCCAGCAGCTCGGTGAGGACCGAGCCCTTGGCGGTGTCGATGATCGATTGGCGGTCACGTTCGACGCGGCGCCGGTAGTTGGCGAACTCCGCCGACACCCGCTGCAGGTCCGCGGTCCGCTCGTCGAGCTGCGCCTGCAGCGCGGCGGCCGGATCGTCCGCGGGAACGTCCCCGGTCGGGGCGCCCCCCGCGTCAGCGGCATCGGCTGCGGTGCCGTCGGCATCGCTGTCGGTCAACGGCGGGGCGTCGTCGACGATCTCGGCCTCGACCGCCTCGGCGGCCTGCTCGGCCTCGTCGTCAGCGCCGGCCCACGCCGCCTTCTCGGAGGCGTCGGTCTGCTCGGGGCGGGTCACTTGGACTCACCCTTCGACTCGTCCTCGTCGACCACCTCGGCATCGACCACGTCGTCGTCGGCCGAGCCCGCACCCGACGCGTCGCCGGCCTCGGCACCCTCGGCCGCGGAGGCCTCGTAGATGGCCTGGCCGACGGCCTGCGCCTCGGTGTTGACCTTCTCGACCGCGGACTTGATGGCGTCGACGTCCGAGCCCTCGAGGGCGGTCTTGGCGTCGGCGATCGCGGCCTGGAGCGACTCCTTCTTGTCGGCCGGGATCTTGTCCTCGTTCTCCGAGACGAACTTCTCCGTCTGGTAGATCGTGGACTCGGCCTGGTTGCGGGCGTCCGCCTCCTCGCGACGCTTGTGGTCCTCGGCGGCGTGCTCCTCGGCGTCCTTGATCATCTGGTCGATCTCCTCCTTGGACAGGCCGGAGCCGTCCTGGATGATGATCGTGTTCTCCTTGCCGGTGCCCTTGTCCTTGGCGGTCACGTGGACGATGCCGTTGGCGTCGATGTCAAAGGTGACCTCGATCTGCGGCACGCCACGCGGCGCGGGGGCGATACCGGCGAGCTCGAACGAACCGAGCAGCTTGTTCTGCGCCGCCATCTCGCGCTCGCCCTGGAAGACCTGGATCTGCACGGACGGCTGGTTGTCGTCGGCGGTCGTGAAGGTCTCCGAACGCTTGGTCGGGATCGTGGTGTTGCGCTCGATGAGCTTGGTCATCACGCCACCCTTGGTCTCGATGCCCAGCGACAGCGGGGTCACGTCGAGCAGCAGGACGTCCTTGACCTCACCGCGGAGCACGCCGGCCTGCAGCGCGGCACCCACGGCCACGACCTCGTCCGGGTTGACGCCCTTGTTGGGCTCCTTGCCGCCGGTGAGCTCCTTGACCAGGTCGGTCACGGCGGGCATACGGGTCGAACCGCCGACCAGCACGACGTGGTCGATGGAGCCGACCGAGATGCCGGCGTCCTTGATCACGGCCTGGAACGGGTTGCGGCAGCGATCGAGCAGGTCCTGCGTGATCTTCTGGAACTCGGCGCGCGAGAGCGTCTCGTCCAGGAAGAGCGGGTTCTTGTCCGCGTCGACGGTGATGTACGGGAGGTTGATCGAGGTGGACTGCCCGCTGGACAGCTCGATCTTGGCCTTCTCGGCCGCCTCGCGCAGGCGCTGCAGGGCCATCTTGTCCTTGGTCAGGTCGATGCCGTTCTGCGCCTTGAACTTGTCGACGAGCCAGTTGACGATCCGCTGGTCCCAGTCGTCGCCACCGAGGTGGTTGTCGCCCGAGGTCGCACGGACCTCCACGACGCCGTCGCCGATGTCGAGCAGGGAGACGTCGAAGGTGCCGCCACCGAGGTCGAAGACCAGGATGGTCTGCTCCTTGTCGCCCTTGTCGAGGCCGTAGGCCAGGGCTGCCGCGGTGGGCTCGTTGACGATGCGCAGGACGTTGAGTCCCGCGATCTGACCGGCGTCCTTGGTGGCCTGACGCTGGGCGTCATTGAAGTAGGCCGGAACGGTGATGACGGCGTCGGTGACGTCCTCACCGAGGTAGGACTCGGCGTCGCGCTTGAGCTTCTGCAGCGTGCGGGCGCTGATCTCCTGCGGGGTGTAGGTCTTGCCGTCGATCGAGTCCGACTTCCAGTCCGTGCCGATGTGGCGCTTGACCGAGCGGATGGTGCGGTCGACGTTGGTGACCGCCTGGTTCTTCGCCGGCTGACCGACGAGGACCTCGCCGTTCTTGGCGAACGCGACGACCGACGGGGTCGTGCGCGCGCCCTCGGCGTTGGCGATGACCGTGGCGTCGCCGCCCTCGAGGACCGCGACGGCCGAGTTGGTGGTGCCGAGGTCGATGCCTACTGCACGTCCCATGATGTTCTCCTTCTACTGACGTGTACGGGTTCTCTCTAAGCGGACCCGGCTCAAGGCTCGGATCGATGGCTCCACCCTGCCTGCCGGTGGCCTGCCGCGTCAACCCGAGTTGAGCCTGGCTCGCTGAGGTTTGTCGCCCCGTATAACCCCCACTCTGTCGAATCCATTCCGGCGGTGGCGCAGCTCACACCATTGATTGAGCCCGCCGGGCTCAACAACGGGAAGAGCGCCCCGGCCGCCGCCTCTCGGCGGTGCGGCTCGGAGCGCTCTTCGTATGGGAAGGGGAAGGTGCGGGAAGGAGAAGGAGGTACGACGACGACGAGGTCCGCCGTCACCCGGATCAGATCAGATGACACCCTGCGCGAGCATGGCGTCGGCGACCTTGCGGAACGCGGCGATGTTCGCCCCGGCCACCAGGTCACCCGGGGCGCCGTACTCCTCGGCGGTCGCCGCCGCGGTGGCGTGGATGGAGGTCATGATGCGGTCGAGCTCGGAGTCCACCCGCTCGAAGTCCCACAGCAGCCGACCGGCGTTCTGCCGCATCTCGAGACCGCTGGTGGCCACGCCGCCGGCGTTGGCGGCCTTGGCGGGCCCGAAGAGGATGCCGGCCCGGTGGATGACCTCCACCGCCTGCTCCGTGCACGGCATGTTGGCGCCCTCGGCGATCACGCGGCACCCGTTCTTGGCGAGCGTGCGCGCCTCCTCGGCGTCGAGCTCGTTCTGGGTGGCACAGGGCAGCGCGATGTCGCACTCCACGTCCCACACGGAACCGGTCTCCAGGTAGGTGCAGTTGCCCCGCTCCCGGGCGTAGGCCGACAGCCGTTCGCGGCGGACCTCCTTGACGTCCAGGAGCAGGTCCAGGTCGAGACCGTCCTCGTCGTGGACGTAGCCCTGACTGTCCGAGCAGGCCACGACGGTCGCGCCGAGCTGGGCCGCCTTCTTGGCCGCGTAGATCGCGACGTTGCCGGAGCCGGAGACGACCACCCGGGAGCCCTCGAGGCTGTACTCGGTGTCGCGGAGCATCTCGCGGACGAAGTAGACGAGCCCGTAGCCGGTCGCCTCGGTGCGCGCCCACGAGCCGCCGTAGCCGACGCCTTTGCCCGTGATGACGCCCGCCTCGTTGCGGCCGGTCACCTTCCGGTACTGGCCGTACAGGTACCCGATCTCGCGCCCGCCCACGCCGATGTCACCGGCCGGGACGTCGAGGTCGGCACCGATGTGGTGCGCGAGTTCGGACATGAAGGACTGGCAGAAGCGCATCACTTCCGCGTCGCTGCGGCCGTGCGGGTCGAAGTCCGAACCGCCCTTGCCGCCGCCCAGGCCGAGACCGGTGAGGGCGTTCTTGAAGACCTGCTCGAACCCGAGGAACTTCAACGTGTCCTCGTCCACGGACTTGTGGAAGCGCAATCCGCCCTTATACGGGCCGAGATCGGAGCTGAACTGCACACGGAAGCCCCGGTTGACCTGGACCGCGCCGGCGTCGTCGACCCACGGCACCCGGAAGGACACCACGCGCTCGGGCTCGATGATCCGCTTGAGGATCCCGCCCTCGACATATTCCGGGTGCTGCTTGACCACGGGTGCGAGCGACTCCAGCACCTCGTGCACGGCCTGCCGGAAGAGGTGCTGTCCGGGATTGCGTCGCACCACGGTGTCAAGGGCGTCGTGAAGTGCGGCGTCAGCGTCGGACATGGGACCTCCGGGTAATAAGTCTTTGGTGATGACGCGTACGTCGTTGCCGAAGAGGCAGCCTAGCGGTAGGGCCCGCGATTCTCCGACTCAGCGTCGTCACATCAATCGACAATCGAATCCCACTAATCACACGTGTCACACTGGACTCACTAATCACATCTCCGTAATCTGAGCCGCGACAACCCGAGCCACTGCCGGTCGACGCGCCGTCGCCCAGCCGTGCATTCCGGAAGGCCATCATGCGTATCACCTCGAAGTTCGCCGCCGTCGCCGCCGCCGCGGCACTGGTGGTCACCGCGACCCCTGCCGGCGCGGCCCCCTCCCCCACACCCGGTAACCCGGCTCCGTCCGCCTCCCGACCCGCCGTCGCACAGCCCCTGCCGGCGTTGGCCGATGCCCTCGGTCCGGAGCTGACCTCACTCGTCGAGGCACTGCGACGTGATCTCGGGCTCACTCCCGAGCAGTTCCTCGCCCAGGCCGGCATCGGGGAACGTCTGGCCGAGGCCCGTCCCCGGTGGGAGCAGCAGTTCCGTCAGTCGTTCGGCGGCGTCTGGCTGGACGAGGAGGGCACCGGCCTGGTCGGCGTGGTGGCCGGCGCCGCCGGAGACGAGCTGCGCGACGAGGCCACCCGGTCTGGGTTCACGGTCAAGGATGTGGCGCTGACCACGATTGAACTCGAGGCGCGCGAGCGTCAGGTCATCAAGATCATCGAGGGCACCCCCGAGGACATGCAGGACCTCGTCACCGACGTCCGCGTCGATCCCACCCGCAACGCGGTCGTCGTCACGACCCGCGGCGGCGAGGCCGCGCAGCTCGGCAACCTCGACGCCCGACTGCGGGACCTCGCCGAGATCGACATGATCGAGGCCCCTGACCCGGCGTTCGACACGGCCCCGTTCGGCAGCGAGGGGGGCACCGGGTCCGACGGCGAGCCAACCGTCGACGGCATCGTGCCGGCCACCACCCGCGCGGACGACCCGGACGGGACCGGCGCGGCGCCCGGTAGCGGCGGCGACTCCGGCTCGCTCGGCAGCCTGGCCCTGCTCAATGACGCCGGCCTCGTCCCCGAGGGCCCCATGCGCACGGTCATCGACCTCCTCGCCGGCCTGACCCCCGGCACCGGGTCGATCATCGACGGGATGATGGCCCAGACCATGGTCGACCCCGGCACCCCCGTGCCCGAGGACCAGCCGCGGGCCATCGAATCGGTCCCCGCTCCGGCGGGGCCCGTCACGGGCGGTACCGGGTACCAGGTGGGCGTCCCGGGAGGAATCCTCGAGTGCTCGACCGGGTTCAACGGTGAACTGGACGGCAAGCCCGTCGTCATCACCGCCGCGCACTGTGCCGGCGCCGACGGCACCCGCGCGGCCCTCGCCGACGGCGAGGAGTTCGGCACCATGACCCGCAGCGAGCGGGAGGGCATCGACACCGCCCTCATCGCGGTCGACGACGACGTGGCGGACCGGTTCCGCACCAACCTGGTGGGAGACGGGCCGGACAGCACCCAGGGGATCATCGGCACCGCGGACCCGGTCGTCGGCCAGAAGGCCTGCAAGACGGGGTTCCGGACCGGCTTCTCCTGCGGCACGATCTCGCAGGTCGGCACGACAATCGACGTGGCGGGCACGCGCACCATCTCGAACGCCTTCACCGTGGACCTGTGCGCCCTGCCCGGCGACAGCGGCGGCGTCGTCTTCTCCGGCGACCGGGCCCTGGGTATCTCGAGCGCGTCCAACGTCGCGGACTCCGTCACCTGCGCCGACGCCGATGCCGTGGCCCGGACGGCCGGGTTCACCCCGCGCCTGTCGGCCGTCCCGATCGCCGACGTCCTCGCCGCACACCCCGGGCTGACGCTCCGGACCAACTGATCCTCCCCTTCCACGCGGGCCCCGCCTGCGAGTGGAGTCTGCTCCGGTAAGGGCAGCCTCAACTCGGCAGACGGGGCCCGCGTGGCTTACCTTTGACCTCGACACAGTCGACGGGCGCCCACAGGGTCCTATGAGTGCTCGTGCGTCGAGAAGTGCGACGAAAGGCCGCGAACCATGTCAGGCGTGACCATCACACTCGGGACGATCGGCGTCCTGCTCAGTCTGTTCTGCTGGGCATCCTTCATAGGCGGCGTCACCCGCATGGTGCGCAGCCTGTTCCTGGGACAGAAGGACGGATTCGACCGGCTGCGGCCGATCCTGCCCCGATTGAAGAACGTCATCGTCGAGGTGGGCGCCCACACCCGGATGGCCCGCAAACGTTCGGTGGGCTTCTTCCACTGGTTCGTCATGGTGGGCTTCCTGCTCGGCTCGATCGTCTGGTTCGAGGCCTACATCCAGACGTTCAACCCCCGCGGCGGCTGGCCCTGGCTGTCCGACCAGGTCTGGTGGCACGCGATTGACGAGTTCCTGGGCCTGGGCACCGTCATCGGCATCACTGTCCTGATCATCATCCGCCAGGTCAACCAGCGGAAGGGCCTCAACCGCTTCGAGGGCTCCGACCGTAAGGCCGCGTACTTCGTCGAGATCGTCGTGCTCCTCGAGGGCCTCGGCATGGTCTTCGTCAAGGCCGGCAAGCTCGCCCTGCAGGCCGAGGAGGGCCACCACTTCCACTGGGCCACCGACTGGGTCTCCGGTCCGCTCTCGACCCTCCTGCCCGCCAACGAGCTCATGGTCTCGATCTTCGCGCTGATCAAGCTGCTCTCGGGCATGGTCTGGCTGTACGTGGTGGGCCGCAACATCACCTGGGGCGTCGCCTGGCACCGCTTCGCGGCGTTCTTCAACATCTACTTCAAGCGTGAGGCCGACGGCCGCACCGCGCTCGGCCCGCTCAAGCCGATGACCATGGACGGCGTCCCGCTGACCATGGAGAAGGTCGAGGAGCTCACCGAGGCCGACGAGGACTTCGAGCCCAAGCTCGGCGCGGGCGCCATCGAGGACTTCTCGTGGAAGGGCTGGCTGGACTTCTCCACCTGCACCGAGTGCGGCCGCTGCCAGGAGCAGTGCCCCGCCTGGAACACCGGCAAGCCGCTGAGCCCCAAGCTCATGATCATGTCCCTGCGCGACCACGGTGCCGCGAAGGCGCCGTACCTGCTCGCCGGTGGGCAGACCACGATGGGCGAGGAGACCGGACTGGTCGACGCCGAGGGCAACCCCGACGAGGCCAAGCTCGCCAAGATCCCGGAGGCGGCCCGCCTCGAGGCCCAGCGCCCCCTCGTCGGTCACACCACCGCGGACCTCTCCGACGACCCGATGGCCGCCGGCATCATCGACCCCGAGGCCCTGTGGTCCTGCACCACGTGTGGCGCCTGCGTCGAGCAGTGCCCGGTGGACATCGAGCACGTCGACCACTTCATCGACATGCGCCGCTACCAGGTCCTCATCGAGTCCGAGTTCCCGACCGAGCTCGCGGGCCTGTTCAAGAACCTCGAGAACAAGGGCAACCCCTGGGGCCAGAACAACTCCGGTCGCGACGAGTGGATGAACTCCCTCGACTTCGAGATCCCCGTGATCGGCAAGGACATCGAGGACTTCGCCGACACCGAGTACCTGTTCTGGGTGGGCTGTGCCGGCGCCTTCGAGGACCGCGCCAAGAAGACCACCCAGGCCGTGGCCTCGCTGCTGCACACCGCCGGTGTGAAGTTCGCGGTGCTGGGCCAGGGCGAGACCTGTACCGGCGACTCGGCCCGCCGCGCGGGCAACGAGTTTCTGTTCCAGATGCTCGCCCAGCAGAACATCGAGGTCATGAACGACGCGTTCGACGGCGTGCCCGCCGCGCAGCGCAAGGTCGTCGTGACGTGTGCCCACTGCCTCAACGCGCTGAAGAACGAGTACGGCGACTTCGGCGGCGACTACCAGGTGGTCCACCACACGCAGCTGCTCAACCGTCTGGTGCGCGAGAAGCGCCTCGTGCCGGTGGCCCCGATCGACGGTGGCGTCACCTACCACGACCCGTGTTACCTCGGCCGCCACAACCAGGTCTACGAGGCCCCGCGTGAGCTCATGGACGGCTCGGGCGTGACCCTCACGGAGATGCCCCGTCACGGCCAGCGGTCCATGTGCTGTGGCGCCGGTGGCGCGCGCATGTGGATGGAGGAGACGGTCGGCAAGCGGATCAACATCGACCGTGTCGACGAGGCCCTGTCGACCAAGGCCACGAAGATCGCCACGGGCTGCCCGTTCTGTCGCGTGATGCTCTCGGACGGGGCCACCGCCCAGACCGACGGCACCGAGCAGGAGGGCCAGGTCGAGGTCGTGGACGTCGCCCAGCTGCTCCTGGAGTCCGTCTCCCGTGACGGCGGCCTGCCCGAGCCTCGCGAGGCCGCGTGGCTGGAGCAGCCCACGCGTGAGAAGACGAAGGCGGAGAAGGAGGCCGAGCAGGCCGAGCGCGACGCCGCCGAGGCGGAGTCCGCCACGGCCGCCGCCCCCGCTGCCCCGGCCGAGG
>NZ_JAALDN010000091.1 GCF_014144855.1 Dietzia maris
CGTGTCCGAGTTGGAGAACGCCCGCACCCCGGTGCAGGCGCAGCTGGCCAAGGACACCGCGCTGGAGGGGCTGTACTACGTGCGTGCCGCGCGCTCGGCGATGGGCCTGGACCCGGGCCCTGAGCTGCCCAAGACCCCCGGACAGGACCGCGCCGGCCGTGTGACGGAGGACCGCGAGGTCGACGTCGAGGGCCGGACCATGAAGGCCGCGACCGATCCGAGCGACGAGACCCCGCACTACTACCCGGGCGGTGTCGTGGCCGGTCGACCGGTCCCGGCCGGCTGGTACTCGGAGCCCTGGTGGGCGTCGGCCCTTACCACGGGCGTGTGGATGATGGGCTCGATGATGATGTTCAACATGATGTTCGCCGGCATGTCGGGCATCGGGTACTCCGGTGAGGACTTCGCGTCCGGGGTGGGCGAGGGCGGCGCCGACGTCAGTGACATGGGCGGCGGCGACGGCGGCGAGGGGTTCTTCGACGGCGGACTCATGGGTGGGGACGGCGGCGATGGCGGAGGCGACGGCGGAGGCTTCTTCGACGGCGGCCTGTTCGGCGGCGATGGCGGGGGAGACGGCGGCGGGGGCTTCTTCGACGGCGGCCTGTTCGGCGGCGACGGCGGCGGCTTCTTCGACTTCTGACCCGGCTGCGGTGCGCCCTGCCCGGCCGCGGTGCGCTGCGGCGGGTTCAGCAGCCGGCCAGGACCCGGTCCATCGCGTCGCGCTCGGCCTGCGTCACCCACAGTCCGTACCGGTCCTTGACCAGCACCTGGCGCGAGACGTACGAGCACCGGAACTCGCGACGCGGCGGGAGCCAGGTGGCGGTGTCGCCGTCGCCCTTCTGCTGATTCGCCCACCCGGCCACGGCCAACAGGTTGAGCGGGTCGTTGGCGAAGTCACGCCGCTGCTCCTCGGTGAGCTGCTGTGCGCCCTTCTGCCACGCGTCCGACATCGCCACCACGTGGTCGATCTGAACCTCCGATGACGTGTCCTGCCCGCGGACGAAGTCAATCCGCTCCCCGGTGTACGGCCCTTCCAGGACGCCGGTGAGGACCACGCAGTCCCGCGTGCCGGGCCGGAAGGTGATGTCCCGGAGGTCGCGCTGGAGGATGTCGTTGCGGGTGTCGCAGCCGTTGCGGCCGAACTCCACGGACACGTCGTCGGTCCACGACTGCCCGAACAGGTCGCGGTCGTAGCCCGTCTTGGGCGCCCGGCCCTTGACCTCGAGCTGCGGCAGGGCCCCGCGGGCCGCCGCGACCAGGGGATCTCCGGGTGGGCCGGCGTCGGGGTCGACCGGGGGCGCGGGCTCGGCGG
>NZ_JAALDN010000092.1 GCF_014144855.1 Dietzia maris
ATGCCCGTGGTGCCCGCCGGTGCCGGCCCGAGCGGCGCGCCCGGCGCGCGAAGTAGCGTCCGTCGATCGCGTCCACGACGATCGACTGGGAGAAGGCCCTGCTGAGATTGTCGGAGGTGATCACCTCGTCGATCAGCCCCATCGCGGTGACCTCGCCCTCCGCCAGGAGCATGGCGTGGGTGAACCCCGGGGGGATCTCCTCCACGTGGTGGGTGACCAGGACCGTGGCGGGGGCGTCCGGATCCATCGCCATGTCCCCGAGGCGGGCGACCAGGTCCTCCCGGCCGCCCAGGTCCAGCCCCGCCCCCGGCTCGTCGAGGAGCAGCAGTTCGGGATCGGTCATCATGGCGCGGGCGATGAGCACGCGCTTGCGCTCCCCCTCGGAGAGGGTGCCCCAGGTTCGCTCGGCCAGGTGCTCCGCCCCGATCGACTCGAGGGTGTCCGCGGCGCGCTCGAAATCCTCCGGGTCGTACTTCTCCCGCCAGCGGCCCAGCACGGCGTATCCGGCGGAGATGACCAGATCCTGCACCACCTCGTCGCCGGGGATGCGACCGGCCACCGCGACCGACGACAGGCCGACACGGCTGCGCAGCTCGGTCACCTCCGTCCGGCCCAGCTGCTCCCCGAGGATGACGGCCGTCCCCGTGCTCGGGTACTCCAGGGCCGAGGCGATCCGCAGCAACGAGGTCTTGCCCGCGCCGTTGGGGCCGAGAACCACCCACCTCTCGTCCAGTTCCACCTGCCAGGACAGGGGCCCCACGAGGGACGTGCCGTCCCGCCGGAGCGAGACGTCGCGGAGGTCGAGGACGAGGTCGGGGTCGATGTCGATCAGGGTGCTCACGACGCCCATCTAACCGGTAATCGGGAGGACGGGTGGCGAAGAACACGGCCGTGCAGGTGAACGCCGACTCGGGCACCCCTGAAGGATCGGCCCGACTTCGCTAGCGTCGTGGAGGTGACGCCGCCCACCGCGGCGCCCACCCGCCGAGAGGAGCACCGACGTGAACGACCGTCTGGCCATCGATGAGGTCCGCCCCCTCGTCTCCTGCGGGAGGTTCCCGTCCAAGTCCGTGGTCGGGGAGATCCTGCCCGTCTCCGCGATCGTCTGGCGCGAGGGCCACGACGCCCTGTCCGCCAGCCTGGTCGTCCGCCGACCCGGCGGCGCGTCCTCCCGCACCACGATGGTGCCCGGCACCGAGCCGGACACCGTCCACGCGCTGCTGCCCACGGATGTGGCGGGGATGTGGTCGTTCCGGGTGGAGGCGTGGTCCGACCCGTTCGCCACGTGGCGCAGCGGCATCGTCAAGAAGATGGCCGCGGGCCTGGACTCGGGCGAGCTGGGCAACGAGTTCGAGGTGGGCGCCCGCG
>NZ_JAALDN010000093.1 GCF_014144855.1 Dietzia maris
GCCGTCTCCGAAAAAGTAGTCCATGGCCAGAATCGTGTCCCGGGAGCCCTGATCGGACCAGCCCCGATCCGCGATCTGTGGAGCGATGGTCCGTAATCCACAGATCGTCGTTCCGCCTTGACGGCGGGCGCTCAGCTGCTCGCGGTGGCCCTGACGAGCAACGCGGGTCGTTCGGGATCGCCGCCCAGGTCGCGACGCCCGAGTCGAGAGGCCCGGGCACCCACGACGACGAGGAAGACCGCCGCCCAGATCAGGTAGGCGTTGCCGACGAGGTGCTCCAGCGGGCCCCAGCCGAGCTCGCGGCCCTCGCTGTGCGGCACCCACCACTGCGGCGTGCCCAGGAAGATCACCACGCCGCTGCCGGCCAGGGCGAGCCAGCCGCGCTCGTCGTCGTCGCCGTCTCGTCCCGCGCGGTCGGCCCACACCAGGGTGAGCACGACCGCGGGCACCGCCCACACCCAGTGGTGTCCCCATGACACGGGCGAGCAGAACAACGCCACGTTGCCCACCGCGACCGCGGCGGCCACCTCGTGGCCGGACCGCAGCAACCGCCACGCCACCCACGCGATCCCCAGGCCGATCGCCGCGGACACCACGAACCACGCGACCGACGCGGCGGTGTCCTCGAAGCCGAGTCGGTGCACGAACCCGTTCACCGACTGGTTGGACGTGAACGCCAGACCACCGATCCGGGCCGGGTCACGGATGGCGAAGGTCCAGTAGCGGACGGAGTCGTCCGGGGTGAGCAGGTGCCCGATCCCGGTGAACGCCAGCGCCGAGACGACCGCCGTGG
The DNA here is from genome assembly GCF_014144855.1 of Dietzia maris. Taxonomy (GTDB): domain Bacteria; phylum Actinomycetota; class Actinomycetes; order Mycobacteriales; family Mycobacteriaceae; genus Dietzia; species Dietzia kunjamensis. Next base: position 794 of record NZ_JAALDN010000093.1, read on the forward strand.
CCAGCCCACGCCAGTCGCGCCGCAGCACGAAGTACAGCAGGAACACCGCCGGGGTGAGCTTGATGGCCATCGCCAACCCGGTGAGGGTGCCGCCCCACCAGCGGCCGCGGCCGCGGATCACGTCGACCAGCACCAGCGCCATGAGGAAGACGTTGACCTGCCCGAACCCGATCGTCTCGCGCACCGGGCCGAACCACAGTGCCACCGCCACCACGGCTGCGGTGAGCCACCACAACTCCCGCTGCGGGCGTTCGCACGTGCGCGTGAGCACCAGGTGCACGACGTAGGCCAGCACCGCGATGGTCGCCAGCGTGATCAGCGCGGACGCGACCGCCAACGGCACCAGCGTGAGCAGCGAGAAGAGCTGCGCCGACAGCGGGGGATAGGTGAACGGCAGGTGGGCGCCCTGGGCGAGCTGGGGCAGCTCGCCGTAGAGGTCGCCACCGTCGCGGAACACCTGCCCGCCGACGCGGTAGACGTCGAGGTCGATGCGGTACGGCGGGGTCTGCTGCAGCCCCGGGATTCCGACGGTGTGCAGCAGCGTGCCGACGACGGCGAGGACGACGGCGACGACCCGCGCAGCGGCCGAACCGAGGTAGCGGTCGACCGCTCCGCCGATCATGCCGGGTCGCCGTTCTGCTCGGCGGAGCCCCCGGACCCGCCGTTCTGCTGCGGTTCGTTCTGTCCCGCCCACCAGCTCAGCAGCGCGGCCTCGGCCTCATCCCGGTCGAGCGGGCCGCGGTCGAGGCGCAACTCCTTGAGATACGCCCACGCGCGGCCGACGTCGGGCCCCGGCTTGAGGTCGAGCAGCGTCATGATCTCGTTGCCGTCGAGGTCGGGGCGGACCCGCGCGAGGTCCTCCTTCTCCTCGATCTCGGCGATCCGCCGTTCCAGCGAGTCGTAGTTGGCCTGCAGCTTGGCCGCCCGCCGCTTGTTGCGGGTCGTGCAGTCCGCCCGGACCAGCCGGTGCAGGCGCGGGAGCAGGTGTCCGGCGTCGGAGACGTAGCGGCGCACCGCGGAATCCGTCCACTGACCCTCGCCGTACCCGTGGAAGCGCAGGTGGAGGAACACCAGGCCGGAGACGTCCTCGATCATCTGCTTGGAGTACTTGAGCGCACGCATGCGCTTGCGCACCATCTTCGCGCCGACCACCTCGTGGTGGTGGAAGGTCACGCCGCCGCCGGGCTTGGGCGCCCGTGTGGCGGGCTTGCCCACGTCGTGCAGCAACGCCGCCCAGCGGAGCACCAGGTCGGGCCCCTCGGGTTCGAGGTCGATGGCCTGCTTGAGCACCGTGAGCGAGTGCCAGTACACGTCCTTGTGCTGCAGGTGCTCGTCGCGCTCGAGCTTCATGCCGGGCACCTCGGGCAACACCCGGTCGGCCAACCCGGCCTCGCACAGCATGTTGATGCCGTCGATCGGGTAGTCGCCGAGGATGGTCTTGTCGAGTTCGGTCCGCACCCGTTCGACGGTGATGCGGTCGATCTCCCCGGTCATCTCCGCCATCGCGCGGAACACCCGCGGCGCGAGGGTGAACCCCAGCTGGGAGACGAACCGGCAGGCCCTCAGCATGCGCAGCGGGTCGTCGGAGAACGACTGCTCCGGTGCGGCCGGGGTGTCCAGAACGCCGGCGAGCAGGGCGTCCATCCCGTTCAGGGGGTCGACGAACTCCTGGCGCCCGTCCGGGTGCAGACGCACCGCCATGGCGTTGACCGTGAAGTCGCGCCGGATCAGGTCACCGTCGAGGGTGTCACCGAAGACGACCTCGGGGTTCCGGGTCACCCCGTCATAGGAGTCGGCGCGGAACGTGGTGATCTCGATCTGCTGCTCGATCCCGCCACCGTCCCGCTTGACGGCCGAGAGCGTGCCGAACTCGATCCCGGTGTCCCACACCGCGTCCGCGTAGTCGTCGAGGATGGCCCGCACCGTCTCGGGCCGGGCGTCCGTGGTGAAGTCCAGGTCGGTGCCCAGTCGGCCGAGCACGGCGTCGCGGACACTGCCACCCACCAGGTAGAGCTCGTGCCCGGCGTCACCGAACGCCGTCGCGAGTGGGGCCAGCACGTCGGCCAGGTCGTTCATCGTGGTCTGGGCGCCCGCGAGCAACCGGACCCGGCGCGCCTCGACCTCCGCCGGGTCGGGCCGGGAACCCGGCCCGTCCTGCAACGCCGAGAACACCGCGGCGTCGTGTCGATCGGAGGCGGATCGATCGGCGGCGGCGCTGCTGTCGGCGGCACTGCGGTCGGGGGTCGGTCTGCGGGCTGTCACGGGCCCGACTTTACCGAGTGGGCCCGACAATCCCTGACCCGCGCGCTCGGGGCCGGGCGGGATCAGCCCCGTGGGCCGGATGGGCCCGGTGTGAGCCGGGTCCACGAGTGGGCAGGGCCGCGCCGGCGGCCGGGCGGGGGCACCGCCGGCACACGCAGTCCCGGGTACACCGCCTCGCCGACCTCTGCTGCCGGAATGTACGCCGATCACCGGGTCATGCTGCGGGAATGGACCATTCGGGGCGCGCAAGTCGACAAGGCAGCGCATCCGGGCCGGATGCGCTGCCGGAATGCCCGGCGCGCCGCCTCACCCACCCGCCGCGACGACCTTCGACCACAGCGGGTCCACGGCCTCCACCTCGGGCGGGCCGCTCAGCAGCGGGCTCGACTCCTCCAGGTATCGCAGGTAGGCGGGGTTACCGAGGAACTCCTGGGCGGCCGCGGCGTCCCGGTAGTGCTGGAACACCACCATCACGTCCGGATCCACGTGGGACGCGCACAGCACATAGGCCCGGTGCCCGTCGTTGGCCTGGACGGCCTCGGGCATGTGCCGGCGCCACACCTCGATCAACTGGTCGCGACGGCCCGGCTTGGCCCGGTGTCGCAGGACCAGGGCGTGGGTGGACGGGCCAGAGCTCATACCGCGGACTCTAGCCGCGCCCGCCGCCGCGGGACCGTCCCCGGCCGCCACGAGACCGACATTCTGTCCCGTGATACAGAAGCGATCTAGAGTGACGGGTGTGTCTCGTCGTCGTCGTATATACCCACGCCCGTCACCCACCCGTCGGCGCATCGCACCGACGGCCGTCGCGCTCACGGCCGCGGTGGCGCTGACCGGCGCGGTCCACCCGCTCGCAGGCGCGCAGTCCGCCGGCGGCGTCGACACCTCCACGGCCCTCGGATTCACCACCTCGCCCCGCCCCACCGCGCCGCCCCCGGCCGACACCTCGCGGCCACAGATCCTGCGCGTCCAACCGGTCGAGGGCCGCAAGGTGCTCGCCGACGTGTGGTCCCCGTCCATGGCCAAGGCCGTCCCCACGTTCCTCCTCCTCCCCGCGAGCCCGTCGCCGGCACCGCTGTTGCTCCTGCTCAACGGCGTGGGCGGGGGAGAAGACCACGTCGGCTGGGCCTATCACACCGACTACGAGGACTTCTTCGCCGACAAACACGTCCTGGTCGCCAGCCCGGAGGGCGGCCGGTTCAGCCTCTACACCGACTGGCAGCGCGAGGACCCCGTCCTCGGCGTCAACCGCTGGCACACCTTCCTCGACTCCGAACTACCCGCCGCGCTCGCCGGCGCCCACGCCCTGAACGGCACCCGCGGCGTGATCGGCGTGTCCATGTCCGGCGGCCCGGCGCTGACCCTCGCCGCGCGGAGCCGACACCACTACGCCGCCGCCGCGTCCCTGTCCGGATTCCCCGAGGTCTCCACTCCGTTCGGTCGCGCCGCCATGACCGCCATGGTCGCGCGCGGCGGCGGCAACGTCCACAACGC
>NZ_JAALDN010000094.1 GCF_014144855.1 Dietzia maris
ACCAGGCGGCCGCCCACGCCGGCGGGCAGCCGCTCGATCGCCGCGAGGAGCGGCGCCATCCCCGCATCGCCGCCACCCTCGGCCCCGGCCTCGTCGTCGGCGAGGACGCCACCCACGAGCGCATGGACCTCGTCCTCCGACAGGGCGAGCAGGTCGGCGGGGGAGAGGGCCCCTGTCTCGAGCGCGTCGAGCACGTCGGCGAACCCCGTTGGAGGAACTGGATCAGGCTGCCCGCGGACCTCGTCTGCGGCCTCAAACGCCACGCGGAGGATCTCCTCGACGAGCCGTTCGGTCACCGGGGTGATGGTGAGGTGGGACGACGACGACAAGGTCCCGCGCTTCTGGCGGTAGGCGGGCTGCGCCTGGACGGCGATGCCCCTCCGGGCGCAGGCATCCGCCCAGAGGTGCGGGTGAACGCGCCGGCCGTCTCCGGCGGACTCGTCGGCGACGACCGCCAGCAGTGGGCCGGGATCGCGGTCGAGGACTCGTAGCCCCTCGATGCCGGACAACCCGTCGACCAACCGATCGGTCGCCCGGGCGGTCCGGGCGACCAGTTCACGCTGCCCGCCGTCGCCGAGCGCCTCGAGCACCGTCCACGCCGCCGCGGCGGGTTCGAGCGGTTTGGATCCGGCGAGCGTCGGGTTGACCACCGGGTAACCGGGCCAGTCGACGGTGGCGAACCATGCCGCCCGGTGGCGTTCGCGGCCCCGGCTGAGCAGCACCGACGTGCCCTTGGGTGCGAAACCGTACTTGTGTACGTCCGCCGAGATGCTGGTGACCCGCGCGACACGGAGGTCCCAGAGCGGCATCGGGTTCGGCTCGGTGGCGTCCGGACCGGTGGCGTCCGGACCGGCGGGGTCCGGACCGGGCCAGAACGGCAGCACTAGGCCGCCGAGACAGGCGTCGACGTGCAACCCGATGCGCGGATCGTGCACGGCCTCGAGCCCGGCGGCGACCTCGGCCACGGGGTCGATCACGCCGTTCGGGTAGGCGGGCGCCGAACACACCACCAGCACCGTGTCCCCATCGACCGCCGCGAGGAGCTCGGCGGCGGTCACCCGCCCCGTCCCGGGATCGACCTCGACGCCGACGAACCTCAGGCCCAGCAGGTGCGCGGCCTTGCGGAACGCCGCGTGCACCGTCACCGGCGCGACGATCGTTCCACCGTCGCCCGGCTGTCGACCGGAGACCTCGCGGGCGGCGAGGCAGGCGAGCATGCAGCTCTCGGTGCCACCGGACGTGACGTTCCCGTAGATGTCGCCACCGAGCCCGTCGCCGCCCTCGCCACCCGCGCCCGCGGACCGTCCACGGAGAATGTCGCGCACACGGTCGACTATGCCGCCGTGGATCCGGGCGACCGAGGAGTACACCGTGGGGTCGAGGCCGTTGACGCCATGGGCGAGACGAGCCGCGCGGGTCGCCAGTTCATCGAGTTCGGCGAGCCCGGAATCGTAGACGTACGACAGGACCCGGCCCCCGGTGGTCGGCGGGTCCTGCGCCCGCATCGCGGCGAGGCGGGCCAGCGCGTGTTCCCCGCGATCGGTGATCTCCAGGGCGAGGGGATCGGGGGTCATGTTCGCTCCGTCCATCGGGGATAGGACCGGCCGAGAGTCCGGATCAGCAGCAGGCTAGCGCCCGCGAGTATCGCGGGGACCAGGGAGAACGCCAGGACGATGGCCCACTGCGCCGTCCCGGGCTGATCGGCCACCCCGCCGGAGCGGAAACCACCGAATGCCAACAGGGCGAGCACGACGACCGGGCCCAGGGCCATCGCGCCGGTCTCCGACGCCGTCCACAGGCCGCTCATCGCCCCACTTCGTCGTCGTCCCCCCAACGAGCGATCCAGGTCGGTGCAGTCGGGCAGCATCGACATCGGTAGAGCCTGCATGCCCGCGTACGCGACACCAGCCAGCGCCACCGGGAGGTGCACCCACGCGCCGGGGGAGAAGCCAGCCGGGATGAGCAGCAGGGTCGCCACCGTGAACAGCGCCGTGGCCGCGGCCAGCGCCGGAACCTTCCCGCGGGCGTGCGCGAGACGGGTCCACAGC
>NZ_JAALDN010000095.1 GCF_014144855.1 Dietzia maris
GGTGGCGGTGGCGGGTGTGGCCGGGCCGGCGGCGGTCACGGGCGCGTCCGCGGTGGCGCCCACCGTGGCCTGGTCCCCGGTGTCCCCGGCCGGGTGGTCCATCTGGAGGACCTCGAGGCCGGCGTCGGCGATCATCTGCAGGTCCTCGCCGCCGGGCTGGCCCTCGCTGGTGAGGTAGTCGCCCAGGAACAGCGAGTTGGCCACGTAGAGGCCCATGCCCTGGAGGTAGCCGAGGTGGCGTTCGCGGCCGGCGGCCATCCGGATCTCGGTGTCGGGGGCGACGAAGCGGACCATCGCGAGGATGCGCAGGCAGTCGCGCGGGTTGAGGGTGTCCACGCCCTCGAGCGGGGTGCCGTCGAAGGGCAGCAGGAAGTTGACCGGGATCGAGTCGACGTCCTTGGCGCGCAGGTCGAAGGCGAGCTCGACGAGCTGGTCGTGCGTCTCACCCATGCCCGCGATGAAGCCCGAGCACGCCGAGAGTCCGGCGCCGTGGGCCTGGGCGACCGTGTGCTCCCGGTCGGCGTAGGTGTGGGTGGTGCAGATGTCCTCGTAATGGCTCTCGGCCGTGTTGAGGTTGTGGTTGTAGGCGTCGGCGCCGCTGGAGCACAGCTTCTCCGCCTGGCCATCCTTCAGTGCACCCAGGCAGGCGCACACCTCGACGCCCGGGGTGTCGGACTTGATGGCCTCGATGATGTCGGAGACCTTGCCGACCTCGCGATTGCTGGGGCCGGTGCCGCTGGCGACCAGGCACACTCGGGAGGCGCCGGCCGCGATGCCCGCCTTGGCCGCGGTGACGGCCTCCTCGGTGTTGAGCCAGGTGTAGCGCAGGATGCCGGCGGTGGAGTTGAGCCGCTGCGAGCAGTAGAAGCAGTCCTCCGGGCACAGGCCGCTCTTGAGGTTGACCAGGTAGTTGACCTTGACCTTGTTGCCGAAGTGCTGGAACCGCAGCCGGGACGCGGCCGCGACCACCTCCATGAGCTCGGAGTCCGGGGACCGGAGCACGGCGAGGGCGTCCGCCGCGGTGACGACTCCGCCGTCGAGTACGTGATCCGCGAGCTCGTGCCAGCGGGGGGTCGTGATGGCCATTGTTCCTCCTGAACGCCGTTCATTGAACGCCGTTCAAGCTAGCGCACGGTCGTCGACTTGTACAGCGTTCAGGAGAGGGTTGTGGCGGCCGGTAGGATCGGCGCCCGTGGCCCTGACAAAGACGGCGGTCGTCGACACCGCCCTGGAACTGCTCCGCGAGTCGGGGCTACCCGGCATGTCGATGCGCACGTTGGCGACCCGGCTGGGGGTCCAACCGAGCGCGCTGTACTGGCACGTTCCGTCCAAGCAGGCGCTGCTCACGGTCGTCGCGGAGCGCATCCTGGCGACGATGGGTCCCGTCGGGGAGGGGAACTCGGCCGCCGACGAACTACGGGCGGTGGGGCAGGCGCTGCGCGCGGCCGTCACCGGCGTTCCGGACGGCGCCGAGATCGTGGCGCTGGGTCTGGCGGCGGGTGCGGTGAACCCGGTCGCCGAGGTGGTCGAGGCGGCGTGCATCCGGCACGGGCTCGAGGGCCGGGCGCCGGGATTGACCACGGCCCTGACGGGCTACGTGGTGGGCCTGAGCCTGGAGGAACAGACCCACCACAATCTCACGGTCGCCGACCCCGCGACGCCGACGGTCGAGTTCGATCCGCGCTTCCGGCAGGGGCTCGACGCGATGCTCGCGGGTGTCCAGGCCTGACGACTCCCATCGAGAAGAGCGTCCGGCCCACGTCTGGCGAGTAGACGTGTTCCGAACGCTCTTGTCGATGACGCTGACCGCCCGGGGCGGGGGGTGGTCGCTTCAGTAGCGGGCGAAGACCTGGGTGGCATAGAGCTTGCCGTCCGCGGCCACCGCGGCGCCGACGCCCATCGAGGTGTGGCCCGGGTTGAGCAGGTTCACGCGGTGGCCGGGGGAGGCCATCCACTGGTCCACCAGCTGCTGCGGGGTGGCGTGCGCGTAGTTCTGCAGCACGTTCTCGCCGTAGTGGCCCCACCCGGCGGGGATCTGCGCGCCCACATCCGGGTTGTGGAACATGCGGTTCTGCGCGGCCTGCGTGCCGCTCCAGTTGGTGGCCACCGCGGTGAGGCCGCCGTTGACGGCGAGAGGGGCGAGGCCGTGTGCGGTGCGGGCGGCGTTGGTGGCGCCCTCGAGCTGGGCCCGGTACTCGGCGGAGGCGGGGTCGATCGTCGGCGCGGTGCCGGCGGGGGCGGGGTTGGCGAAACCGATCGTCAGGCCCGGGAGGTGGATCTGGGGCAGCTGGATCTGCGGCGCCTGGGCCGAGGCCTGCGGGGCCGCGTTCAGGGCGAGGGTGGCGGAAGCCGCGGCGGCCAGGATCAGGCCACGACGCAGGTGCTGGAGGGCTCGGGTCACGAGTGTCGGTACCTTTCGGGTGCTGGGGGCCCGACTGTCGGGTCGCCGAGCGCAACGGTAGGAACCGGCTCCAGCCCTAAGCCAGCCGTCATCACCCCGTAACCACCGTGAGCAGGGGAGGGGCGTTATCCACCCCACCCCCGCTGGACGATCGTCCGGCAGTCAGTCGCGGGCGAAGTCCTGCACCACGTGCACGGTGCCGTCCTCGGCGGTGGCCACGCCCACGCCCACCCGGACGAACCGGCCGTCGAGCATCCGATCGCGCATGCCGGTGTCGGAGAGCAGGGCCGAGAGCGCCTTCTGCGGGGTCGCGCCGGCGGGCAGCGCGAGAACGGTGCGGTCGCCGGCCGGGTCCACGTCCGAGTCCGCGCCGGGGGCAGCGGCGTCAGGGGTGTCGGTGTCAGCGTCGACCCGTGCATCGGCGGGGACGGTCACCTC
>NZ_JAALDN010000096.1 GCF_014144855.1 Dietzia maris
CACGGACCTGCCACGCGTGGCGACCGTCGGGCAGCGCGACGTGCGAGCCCGGCATCCGGCCCTCGCCCGACCCGCCCCCGGCGGTGACCTTGGGCCACAGGGTGCGGCGCTTCCACGCAGTCCCCGGCACCGGCGCGTACCGGCCGGGGCCCGTGACGTAGCCGTGGATCATCTCCACGACGCTGGGCACGTCGATGGTGTGACCGTGCACGTACAGCTGCGCGACGGCGTGCAGGAACGTGTCGGCCTCGGACTCCTTGCGCTTGAGCGCATGGAGCAGGTTGGGCTCCATGAGGCCGGCGTCGAAGCACGTCGCGGCCACCGACATCGCGGCCACCGGGTTGGGGGCCAGCTCGAGGAACGTCACGTACCCGGCGTCGACGGCCTTGCGTACGGCGTGGGTGAACCACACGGAGTGCCGCATGCCCTTGACCCAGTACTCCTCCGCGTGGACCGGCTCGTGACCGGCGCGGTAGAAGGTCTCGCGGTCGACGGAGGAGAACAGGCCGGAGGTGAGCTCGCGCGGCTCGAGACCCGCGATCTCCGCGGCCAGCTCACCGAGGAGCATGTCCACGTCCGAGGTGTGGCCGGCGCCGCGGACCTGCAGCTGGCGGGCGAACTTGCCCTGCTCCTCGACCCACGCGACGAAGTCGGCGACGGGCTTGGCACGGCCGCCGACCGTGGTGTGGGTGGGCGCGGCGTAGACGGCGGGCTCGATGGAGGCGAACTGCGGGTTGTCGGCGATGATCTGCGCGATCTCCTCGGCCGAGTACTCGACCAGCGCCATCGCGCCGGCCTCATCCTCCGAGACCTGCCCCTCGGCGTCGCCCATGAGACGCGAGCGCACGCAGATCACGCGGACGGCGTCCTCGAGGCCGAGGCCACCGGTCGCGTAGGCCGCGGCCACCTCACCCATCGAATGCCCGATCACGGCCTCGGGCTTGGCCCCGAGCGCGCGCAGGGTGTCGACCAGCGCCACCTGGATGGCGAAGATCCCGACCTGGGAGTTCTCCAGCTCGTACGTCTGTGAGTCATCGAGGATCAACTCCGCGATCCGGTAGCCGGCCTCGAAGTCGATGAGCTCGTCCACCGCGTCCAGGCACGAGGCGAACAGCGGGTTGGACAGGTAGAGCTCCTTGGCCATCTTCCGGTGCTGGGACCCGAAGCCGGAGAACACCCACACGTCGCCGGTGCCGGCGGGGGCGTCGGCGCTGAACACGCCGGGACCGGGGTCGCCGGCGGCCAGCGCGCGCAGGCCCGCC
>NZ_JAALDN010000097.1 GCF_014144855.1 Dietzia maris
GGGTGCCGGTCTTGCCGAGGCTGGTGAACGCGGCCCGGCGGGCCATGGTGAACTGCTCACCCTCGTCGGGGTCGTCGGTGGCGAACACGTCGGTGGCGCCGTGGGTGCGGAACGCCTCGGCCATGAACCCGGTCTCGGCCGCGCGGTCGGGACCGGTGAGATCGGACTGGGCCAGGAGCATCGCCCCCGCCGTGGTGTCCAGGCCCATCCGTAGGTCCGCCTCGACGGCCCGGATGGAGACGGTGTCCATGAACTCCAGCATCGCCGGGCGGATCCGCCGGGTGATGGCCAGCACGGCCTCACTACACGCGACCACGTCGGGGAAGATCCCCACCACCGTCGAGCGCGGCGGCTGCTCCGGGATCAGCCGGAGGATGATCTCGGTGACGATCCCCAGCGTCCCCTCGCTGCCGACGAACAGTTTGGTCAGGCTCAGCCCGGCGGTGTCCTTGAGGCGCGGCCCGCCCAGGCGCACCGCCGTCCCGTCGGCGAGCACGACCGTCATCCCCAGGACGTAGTCGGTGGTCACCCCGTACTTCACGCAGCACAGTCCGCCGGCGTTGGTGGCGATGTTGCCGCCGATCGAGCAGATCTCATAGGACGACGGGTCCGGCGGGTACCAGAGACCGTGCGCGGCGACGGCCCGTTTGACCTCGGCGTTGTAAAGCCCCGGTTGGACGGTGGCCGTCCGGGTGACGGGGTCGACGTCGATGTCGCGCATGAGTTCGGTGGACAGCACGATCCCGCCGTCGACCGCCGTCGCGCCGCCGGACAGGCCGGATCCTGCACCCCGCGGGACCACGGGGACGCCGTGCGCGCTCGCCCAGCGCAGGACCTCCTGCACGTCCTCGGTGGTGCGGGCCCGGACCACCGCCAGGGGCAGGCCCGGGTCGGGGGCCTTGGCCCAGTCCTGGCGGTAGCCCTCCAGAAGGTCCGGGTCGGTGAGTATCCGCGCGGTGTCGAGTCGGGCTCGCAGTTCATCCAGCGGGGCGGCGGGATCGGGGCCACGGGAGGCGGTCGGGGCGCTCATGGGATCGAACGTACGGTGTCGTGCCCGTGGGCGTCGGGGATCCGGGCAGTCGCTCGCCGGGGCGCGACGGAGCGGCGGATGTCGTTGTCCCCCCCGGATTTTCGGGCAACGACGAGGTGCGGGCATAGTGTCCTGGTGACCACGAGCCGGGGACCGCGATCAGCGCCCGCGGCCCCGTCCGTCCCGGGGCCCGGCCCCGCCTGGTTCGGTGCCGTGATGGGCACCGGTGGTCTGGCGACGCTCCTGCAGATCCACGCGGTGCGGGTTCCGGGTTTCGCGCCGGCCGCGGTGGTCATGGTGATCCTGGGCTGGGTTCTGTTGCTGGGGCTCGGCGCGGGGTTCGCGCGATCGGTGGCGCGCGCCCCGGACATGTGGACGTCCTCGGTCCGGGATGCGGCGATGCTGCCGCTGTGGGGCATGGTCTCGATGGGGTTGCTCGCGGTGGGCTCCGCGTCCTTCGTGGTGGTCGATGCCCGCGCGCCGGCGCTGTCGACCATCGCGTTCGGGGTGGACGCGGCGTTGTGGGCTGCGGGGACCGTGCTGGGGTTGGCCACCGCGCTGAGGTTCACCGTGTGGCTGGTCACCGCCCGTCCCGACCATCCGTTGCCGACGTGGGCGTTGCCGGTGGTGCCGCCGATGGTGTCCGCGGGTGCGGGGGGCCTGATGTCCAGGCACGTCGATTCGGAGGCTGTCCGGTCGGTTCTGGTGGGCGCGTGCTCGGTGTGCTTCGTGTTGGCCCTGGTGCTGGGCGGCGCGGTGATCGCCAGGACGTATCACCACGCCTGGTTTCGGACTCCCGTCCCGGTGGAGTTGGCGACCACGACGTGGATCCCGTTGGGGATCGTGGGTCAGTCCGCGGCCGCCGCGCAGGTGCTGTTCGGCGCGACCCTGGGGGGTGTCGCCCGGGCCTATGCCGCCTCGGTGCTGGTGGCGGGGGCCGGGCTGGGCGCTTACGCGGTGTTCTCCACGATCAGGGGCTTCCTGGCGCGCATGCCGTTCAATCCGGGGTGGTGGGCGATGGCGTACCCGCTGTCGACGTGCGCCCTGGGGTCGTTCTACCTGGATTGGGATGCGGCGAGTGTGTTCACGGTGATGGTGCTGATCGTCATCTGGTCGCTGTGCGCGGTCGCCAGTGTGCGGGCGATCGCGAGGGCGCGGGCCGCCTGACCGGGGGCGGCTCACCGGAAGTCCCGACTGCGACCGATGGCCATACCCAGGTGCAGGCGTTCGATCTTGTCCGCCACCACGCTGACCGCGCCGGAGCGGTTCTCCACGGTGCCGCGGACGATGAGCGCCGGGGACGCGGAGACGATCGGCCGGTATCGCGCCCACAGTCCCACCGAGCACACGACGTTGGTCATGCCCGTCTCGTCCTCGACGCTGAGGAAGGTCACGCCCTCCGCGGTGGCGGGACGCTGACGGTGGGTGACGGCTCCGGCGACCTCGACGCGGCTGCCGTCGGGGACGTGGGCGAGCCCGGCGGTGGTGCATACGCCGCGGGAGTCGAGCCACGGCCGGGCGTGGACGGTCGGGTATTCCTCGGGGCTGATCCCGGTGGCCGACAGGTCGGCGGAGGTGAGTTCGAGGACGCTCATGCCGGGCAGGGCCGGGGCGTCGACCTGGCTGAGCCCGGGCAGCATGCCGGGCTTCTCGCGGGCCGCGGTGGCCGCCGACCACAGGGCGGACCGACGGCCCCCGGTGCCGAGCGAGTCGAGCGCCCCGGCGGTGGCGAGTGCCTCCATCTGCCGGACGGACAGGCCGGTGCGGCCGGCGAGGTCGGCGGCGGAGGTGTACGGGCCGTGGGTGTCGCGTTCATCGGCGATCGCGGTGGCCAGGTCCTCACCGATCGCCCGGACCGACTCCAGTCCGAGGCGCACCTCGGCACCATCGTTCTCGCAGGTGGCCCCACCGAGTGAGCGGTTGACGCACGGGCGGTGCACGGTGACACCGTGCCGGCGGGCGTCGGCGACGAGCGACTGCGGCGAGTAGAAGCCCATGGGCTGGCTGCGCAGCAGCGCCGCGCAGAAGATCGCCGGGTGGTGGCACTTGAACCATGCGGAGTAGTAGACGATGGCGGCGAAGGACTGGGAGTGGCTCTCGGGGAAGCCGTAGTTGGCGAAGGCGCACATCTTCTCCCAGATCCGCTCCCCCACCTCCGGCCCGGTGACCGGGGTCCCGGGCGAGCTGGTGCCGATCCCGTGCAGGTCGCGCATCCCGTCGAAGAACCGTTCCTTCAGTCGGGCCATCCGTTCGGGTGACCGCTTGGACCCCATCGCGCGGCGCAACTGATCGGCTTCCGCTCCGGTGAAGCCCGCGATGACGGTGGCGATCTGCATGAGCTGCTCCTGGAACAGCGGGATCCCCAGCGTGCGTCCCAGCACCTCCTCCAGCGCGGGGTGGTCGAACACCACCTTCTCCCGGCCGTTGCGGCGACGGATGTAGGGGTGCACGGACCCGCCCTGGATGGGGCCGGGACGGATGAGCGCCACCTCGACCACCAGGTCGTAGAACGTCCGCGGTCGGAGCCGGGGCAGGGTGGCCATCTGTGCGCGGGACTCCACCTGGAACACACCCACCGAGTCGCCCCGGCACAGCATCTCGTAGACCTGCGGATCCGCGAGGTCCAACCGGGCCAGGTCCACGTCGAGATCCTTGTGTTCCGCCGCGAGGTCGATGGCGTGATGCAGTGCGGTGAGCATGCCCAGGCCCAGCATGTCGAACTTGACCAGCCCGACCGCCGCGCAGTCGTCCTTGTCCCACTGCAGGACCGTCCGTCCCGGCATGCGTGCCCACTCGACGGGTACCACGTCCGCCACCGGGCGGTCGCAGATCACCATGCCGCCCGAGTGGATCCCCAGGTGGCGGGGCAGTCCGACGAGCCGCCGTGCCAGCGCGAGCACATCGGGCGGGACGGTGTGCTCGGTGGCCTCCCTCTCGTGGTTCTTCAACCCCGACCACCGGTCGACGCTCTTCGACCACGCGTCCTGTTGCCCCGGGGAGTAGCCCAGGGCCCGGGCCACGTCCCGCACGGCCGATCGTCCGCGGTAGGTGATGACGTTGGCGACCTGGGCGGCGTGGTTCCGGCCGTACCGGGAGTAGACGTACTGGATGGCCTCCTCCCGACGGCCGGACTCGATGTCCACGTCGATGTCCGGCGGGCCGTCGCGCTCCGGCGCCAGGAACCGCTCGAACAGCAGCTGGGCGCGCACCGGGTCGACGTTGGTGATCCCCAGCGAGTAGCAGACCGCCGAGTTGGCGGCCGAGCCGCGGCCCTGGCAGAGGATGCCCTCGCGGTGGCAGAACTCGACGATGTCGTGGACGACGAGGAAGTACCCGGGAAAGCCCAGTTCGGCGATCACCTGTAGTTCGCGGTCGATCTGCGCATACGCCTCCGGGGCCTCTTCGCGTGTCCCGTAGCGACGGGCGGCGCCGGCGTAGGCGAGCTCGGCGAGCATCGTGTCCTCGGTGTAACTCTCGGGGACGTCGAACGGAGGTAGCTGCGGGGCGATGAGCCGGAGGTCGAACGCGCACTCCCGGCCCAGCCTGTCCGCCCCGGCCACGGCATCGGGCCAGCGGTCGAACAGTTCCGTCATCTCCTCGCCCGAGCGCAGGTGCGCCCCGCCCGCGGCGGGCAGGTGCGCTGCGTGGGTCTCCAGTGCGTCGCGCGCACCGAGCGCCGCCATGACCGAGGCCAGTCGCGCGTCCTCCGGCCCGGCGCAGTGGGCAGCGGTGGTCGCGACGACGGGCAGGCCCGCCTGCGCGGCGAGACCCGCCAACGCGTCGCATCGTTCCGTGTCCTCGGGAACCCCGTGACAGGTCAGCTCCACGACCACCCTGTCCTGACCGAACAGCTCGACGAGCTGGTCCAGGGCCGCACCGGCAGCGGGGATGTCGAAGTCGGACGCCCCCGTCCCGCCGCGCTCCAGGGACCGACGGACCCGGCCTCGACGACAGCCGGTGAGCACATACCAGTGACCGCCGGCCGCCTCCGCGAGCTCGGTCATCTCGTACCGCGGTTCGCCCTTTGCCCCACCCCGCAGGTGGGCGTGGGCGATCGAGCGCGACAACCGCCGGTAGCCCTCCTCACCCCTGGCCAGGACCAGCAGGTGCTCGCCGCCCGGTAGCGAGAGTTCCGCCCCGAACACCGTGGCCAGTCCCAGCTCGGAGGCGGCCTCGGCGAAGCGCACGACCCCGTACAACCCGTCGTGGTCGGTGATCGCGAGCGCCGTAAGCCCCAGTTCCGCCGCCGCCTCGGCCATGGCCTCGGGAGAGGAGGCCCCGTCGAGGAAGCTGAACGCGGTGTGGGCGTGCAGCTCCGCGTACGGCACTCGCCCCCGGGCGCGGGCCCGCGGAGGGGCCGTGTACCCGCCACGCTTGCGTGACCAGGCGGGGGCGTCGCTGCCGTCGCCGGGGTGCGGGTTCTCGGCCCCTCGCGGGCCCGGTCGTCCGGAGAGCACCCGTTCGAGTTCCGACCACGTCCTGGGTCCGTGGTACCAGTTCACCGGTGCTCACCCGCCCGGTGTCGGTGGGTCGATTCAGAGCAGGGTGAGGGACTCCACGACCCACGCCGAGGCCTCGCCGGCGGGCTTGCGGCAACTCTGCTGGCGTGGCGGGAGCGGTCGCTTCCCTGCCTCGACCCGCCAGGCGCGTCCGTCGGTGTGCCGGACGACGACCACGAGCGGGTCATCCGGGTCGACGTCGACGATGAGATCGTCGATCCCCGCCTCCACGCCGGACTCCCGGACGGCGACCTCTGCCACCTGCCCGGCCGGCGCCCACGTGCTGCGACCCCGCAGGTGCTCGGTGACGACCCGACCGTCCAGTTCGGCCTCGACGATGCGGGCCGCGAGATCCGCCTCCGCGGGTCCGTAGGTGTAGCCGGTGCCGGGGAGCAGCAGGACCGGGGCGAAGCGGTGCCCGCCGGTGTGGGAGCACTCCCACACCGCGGCGTCCGGATCGAGCGCGGACAGGCGGGCTCCGACCAGCTCATCCAGTTCGGCCACGACCGGACGCCCCCGGACCGCACAGCACTGGTCACGCTTGGCGTGGGTGCACACCAGCGGCACCGGGGCCGAGATCTCGCGGGTACCCGCCACGTGCCCACCGGGCGAGAGGTCCAGGTCGAGCATGTCCGCGGGACGGTCGACACGGCCGACCCGGATACTCCGCCGGCCGGGCCTGGTGTCGCACAGGTAGAAACGGTGACGGTCGATGCGTTGGCCCTCGCGGCCCGGGCGCCGGATGAAGAGCATCCGGGATCCGCAGGCCGAGACATGTTCCTTGAGTCGCTCGGACAGCTCCTCGCCCAGGGCTTCGCCGTCGAAGATATCGCGTCCCCAGCGCGCGGGAACCTCCAACAGGACCCACGATTCCTCGTGGGCCGCGGTACCGGCGGGCGGCTCATCGGCCGACTGGAGGGAACACCAGGCAGTGAGTGGGGTGGGATCGATGACTGACACGCCCCCATGGTGCCCCACCGCGCGACGTGGTGTAACTGTAGCCACCTCGTGGGACAAAAGTGATGAGAGGGACTTAAGCTGGGGCCATGCGTACCCGACATCGCCGCCTCGCAGCGGCCGCCGCCCTGACCGCCGCCGCGTCCCTGGCCATGGCGGGCTGCGGGGCCGACACCTCGACCGACGCCCCCGCCACCAGCCAGACGACCACTGCGGGATCCTCCCCGGCCGCCCTGGCGCAGGCTCTGGCGCCGGAGGAGACCGAGGCCGCCGACCCCACCGCCGGCCCGACGGACTCCGCCCCCAAGCGCGAGGAGGCGGACGCTGCCGCCGGACGCGCAGAACTGGTGGTATCCGAGATCCGCATGGGCAATTTCCAGGGCAAGGACCGTGTGGTCTTCGAACTCGACGGCCGCGGGACCCCGAGCTATTCCGTGGACTATGTGGACAGCCCGGCCCAGCAGGGCAGCGGCTTTCCGGTGGAAGTGCCGGGCGACTCCTTCCTGCAGGTGACGATCGGCGGCCAGATCCTGCCCACCCAGACCGGCATGGAGGAGGTCCCCGTGGGCACCGTGGCCGGCGACGACGCGACCGGGGTGGCGGGCGTGGCGTTCACGGGACAGTTCGAGGGGCAGGCGCAGTCCGTGATCGGCCTCGAGGGCTCGGACCGGGCATTCTCCGCCTTCCTGCTGCAGAACCCGACCCGCCTGGTGGTCGACATCGAGCGCTGAGCCGCGCCGGGGGCGCCTCATCCGCGAACGGCTCATTCGTAGACTCCTTCCACGATCCAGTTCCCCTGTTCGTCCCCGAGCACGCCGCAGAGCAGCAATGCCGCCGCACGCTCGGGGACGACCTGTATGCGGGCCCGAGGGCGGCGAGGCTCGCCGTCGGGCGTCGGCTCCCACCAGGCCTCGTCGATCGGCCACGGCCGTGACCAGCCGAGCAGCGCGCAACGGCGACCGCCCACCTCGACCGCGGCAGGCCTGCCGCTGAGCAGACCCCGCGGGGTCACCCCCACGACATCTCCGGCTGCACTGCGCAGCACGACTCCCCTGACGAGGGCCACCCGCGCCGCGACGGCGGCTCCCGGGTCGCCGCTCTC
>NZ_JAALDN010000098.1 GCF_014144855.1 Dietzia maris
GCCGCGACCCTGCCCGGGGTCGACGTGCGGGACGGCGTCGCTGCCGGATTGTGGACCGCGATCGACGACGGTGCCTCCCTGCGTGCGGAGCTCGACCTGCGTCCGGTCGACACCGGGCACGGGACCCGCTGGGTGTTCGCGGACGTCGACGGGTCGATGGTCCACACCACGACCCGGCCGGACCACGTCCTGGGGGTCGGGCAGGCGACGCTCTCGCTGCTGCGTGTCACGCCCTCGTCCCCCACCGGGTCGGTCCTGGATCTCGGCACCGGGTGTGGGATCCAGATGGTCCACGCGTCGGGGTCCGCCCGAACCGTCACCGGGACCGATATCACCCCTCGGTGCCTCGAGTTGGCGGCCGCCACCCTGGCGATCAACGGCCAGCGTGCGGAGCTCCTGCACGGTCCGTGGTTCGAGCCCGTGGCGGGGCGCCGGTTCGACCGTATCGTCGCCAATCCCCCGTTCGTGGTGGGCCCGCCCGAGACCGGGCACTCCTACCGCGAGTCCGGCCTGAAGCTCGACGGTGCCAGTCGGACGGTCGTGTCGGGCGCGCCGCAGCATCTGGCCGACGGTGGCACCGCGGTTTTGCTGGCGTCCTGGGTGGAGCGGGAGGACTCGGACTGGCGGGCCCACGTGTCGTCGTGGGTGCCGGCCGAGGGCGTCGACGCATGGATCGTGCGGCGGGACGTCTCCGACCCCGGCCTCTACGTGTGGACCTGGCTCACCGACGAGGGCATGGACCCACGCGACGAGGCCACCACGAGGGCCGCGGACGCCTGGTTGGACCACTTCGCCGAGGAGGGTGTGGCCGGGATCGGGTTCGGCTACGTTTACCTCCGGCGGATCGACGGGCCGTCGTCCGTCCTGTGCGAGGACCTCACGCACCCGTTCGGCGACGGCCTCGGTGACGAGGCGGAGGCCTACTTCGCGCGCACGGCGTGGCTGCGGGAGGCCGCGGAGCAACACGGCGGACAGGAGCGCGCCCTCGATGCCACGGTCTTCACAGTGTCGCCGGACGTCCACCTCCACCTCTCCGAATCCCTCGCCCCCGCCGGGCCGGACGAGGTCGGCTCCCCCGGTTCGTCCACCGTCGTGGTGGAGCGGGTCACCGGCGCCCGGTGGCGCCACGAGATCGATCCGCTCACCGCGAGCGTCCTGCGTGGGGCGCGGACGGGCGCGCTGCAGTTGGAGGACCTGGTGGTGCTCGCCGCGGTCGGTGCCGGGGAGGATCCCGACGCCCTCGCCGGCCCCGTCCGCCGGGTGGTCGCCGACCTGTTCCTCCACGGGTTCGTCGTCCCGGCGGGGATGCCAGGCCTCCTGCCCCCGGGGGTCGCCGCGGCCGTGGCCGCAGGGGCGGCGGGATGAGGGCCGTCGTCTCCCGGGTCACCGAGGCGTCGGTGACGGTGGACGGTGAGGTCGTCGGGGCCCTGTCACGCCCCGGACTGCTGGTCCTGTTGGGGGTGTCGGACGACGACGACGAGACCGACGTCGCCACGATGGTCCGCAAGATCTCGGACCTGCGGATCCTGCGGGAGGAACGCAGCGCCGCGGAGGTGGGCGCCCCCGTCCTGGTCGTCAGCCAGTTCACGCTCATGGGGTCGACCGCGAAGGGCAGGCGGCCGTCGTGGTCGAGAGCGGCTCGGGGCGAGGTGGCCGAACCCGTGGTGGACGCCGTGGTCCACGGTCTGCGCGAACGCGGCCTCGAGGTGGCCACGGGAGTCTTCGGCGCGATGATGCAGGTCCATTCGGTCAACGACGGCCCGTTCACGGTGCTGGTGGAGACCCCCGGCTCGGGCTGAGCGGGTTTCCTCGACGGATCGTGACCGACATCATCGGCGCGGGAACATTCCCGGTACCCCCGTCGTTGTAGAGGTACGTGACCGTGACCCGGCCACGCGCCTGATCCGTCCACCAGCAACCGAACGCCGGCCTCGTCACATGGCCAGGCAGGAGGAGGAGACATGACGTCAGCCACCACCCGATCGGACCGTCGGACGGAGGCGGGGCCGGACGGCCAGAGCCCGAGCGCTGACCTCGTCCGTGTCTACCTCAACGGGATTGGCAAGACGGCGCTGCTCAACGCTGAGGACGAGGTCGAGCTCTCCAAGCGGATCGAGGCCGGTCTCTACGCCAAGCACGTGCTGGAGACCAAGAAGCGTCTGGGTCCGGTCCGCAAGGCCGACCTCAAGGCGATCGTCGCGGAAGGTGAGGCCGCCCGCGCCCATCTGCTGGAGGCCAACCTGCGCCTGGTGGTGTCGCTGGCCAAGCGCTACACGGGCCGCGGCATGCCGTTGCTGGACCTCATCCAGGAGGGCAACCTGGGCCTGATCCGTGCGATGGAGAAGTTCGACTACGCGAAGGGCTTCAAGTTCTCCACCTATGCCACCTGGTGGATCCGTCAGGCGATCACCCGCGGAATGGCCGATCAATCCCGCACCATCCGTCTGCCGGTCCACCTGGTCGAGCAGGTCAACAAGCTCGCCCGGATCAAGCGTGAACTCCACCAGCAGCTCGGCCGTGAGGCCTCCCTCGAGGAACTCGCCGAGGAGTCGGGCATCCCCGCGCACAAGATCGAGGAGCTGCTGGACCATTCGCGTGACCCGGTGAGCCTCGACATGCCGGTCGGCGCGGACGAGGAGGCGCCGCTCGGTGACTTCATCGAGGACGCCGAGGCCACCAGTGCCGAGAACACCGTGGTGACCAATGTGATGCACTCCGACGTGCGCGCGGTCCTGGCCACCCTCGAGGAGCGCGAGCAGCAGGTCATCACGCTGCGTTTCGGTCTCGACGACGGCCAGCCCCGCAC
Organism: Dietzia maris; assembly: GCF_014144855.1. Classification (GTDB taxonomy): domain Bacteria; phylum Actinomycetota; class Actinomycetes; order Mycobacteriales; family Mycobacteriaceae; genus Dietzia; species Dietzia kunjamensis. The sequence continues at coordinate 2,807 of NZ_JAALDN010000098.1, forward strand.
CCTCGATCAGATCGGCAAGCGCTTCGGTCTGTCCCGCGAGCGGGTCCGCCAGATCGAGCGCGAGGTCATGGCCAAGCTCCGCGAGGGCCGTCGCGCGGACAAGCTCCGCTCCTACGCCGTCTGACCGGACGCCGGATCGCACGCCGCACGATCAGACGCTGCCCGATCGGACGCGAGCCGGGTTCCCCGGAGCCCTTCACACCGTGAGGTCGCAATCCCAGGGCCCCGCCTCCCCCGATCGGGAGGGGCGGGGCCTTCGCGGTGCCGTCCAGGGCCGACCACAGCGCCTAGCGCAGCCGGCGGGGCCCCTCGTCGGCGCTGAACCTGGGGGGCGGCCCCAGCCGGACCGTTGCGTAGAGCACCGCGAGACCGTCGGGTCCGGCGAGCGCCGGGTCCACCGACAGGCGCCGCATCTCCGGCACGTCCTCTACCAGGCATGAAACCCGCCCCATGAGCTCCACCAACGCGTCACGGTCCACAGGCGCGTCCCCGGCATACCCGTCGAGGAGCGCTGCGGCCCGGGGCCGGTCGAGCAGGGCGGCCGCCTCGCGGGGTGAGATCGGCAGCGTGCTGAACGCCCGGTCGGCCAGCAGATCCGACAACATCCCGGACAGTCCGAACGAGATGAGGGTGCCGAAGATCGGGTGATCGGCGACCCGGATGGTCACGGCGACCCCCTTGGTCGCCATCTTCTGCACGTGCAGGGAACGTGAGCCCGTCGTGGACTGGAGGAACGCGAAGGCATGCCGCACCGCGGCAGAGTCGACGAGGTCGAGTCGCACCCCGGACTGATCGCTGCGGGTCCGCCACCGGTCACTCATCGCCTTGACCGCCACCGGGTAGCCCAACTCGTCGGCGGCCATCACGGCCTGGTCGACATCCGTCACGACGCGGTAGTCGACGATGTCGATCCCGTAGCACTCCAACAGGGCCCGGACCTGGCCCTGCGTGAGCTCGAACGACTCGGTTCCGGCGTGGAGCTGGCAGAGCGAGTCCACGAGCTCCCGCGCGCGTGCGCGGTCGATGTCCTCGTACTCGGCGGGCTCCTCGGCCGGCTTGTCGAGCCACTCGGCGTACCGGCGGGCGCGCACCAGTGCGGACACCGCTCGTTCGGGATACGGGTAGGAGGGTATCGAGCCCCGCGCCGCCACCCCGGACTCGTCGGTCACCGTCAGTCCCTCCGGCAGCCCTTCCCCCGCGAGGAAGGTACTCACCACGGGCTTGCTGCTCTCGCCCGCGGCGGTACGGATCGCCTCGGCATAGGCGTCGGGTTCCGTCGCGACCGGAGGGACGAACACCGTCAGGACCGAGTCGACCTCGTCACGTGCGAGGACGTCCGCGATCGCCTCGCGGAACTCCTCCGGGGACGCGCCGGCACCCAGATCGACCGAATGCGCCACGGTGAAGCCCTGTTGACGCGCGGAGTCCCCGCCGAGGCGTCCGACCGCGGAGGAGTTGCCGACGATGCCGAGGCGACCTCCCGTGGGCAGCGGTTGGTAGGCCAGGAGCGTGGCGGTGTCGAACATGTCCGTGATGGAATCCACCTGGATGAGGCCGGAGTCGCGGAACAGTCCACCGATGGCGTTCGCCGTCAGCCCCTCGACGCCCGACTCCAGATCGTCGGCCGCTCGGCGGACCACCACCACCGGCTTGTTGCGCGCCACGCGCCGGGCGATCCGGGAGAACTTGCGGGCGTTACCGAAGCTCTCCAGGTAGAGCAGCACCACCTCGGTGGCGGTGTCGGTGTCCCAGTACTGCAGCAGGTCGTTGCCGGAGACGTCGGCGCGGTTACCGGCGGAGACGAACGTGGACAGCCCGAGCCCACGTCGGGCCGCGGCGGCGAGGATGGCGATCCCGAGCGCACCCGACTGGCAGAAGAACCCCGTGCGGCCGGGTCCCGGAACGACTTCTGCGAGGGTCGCGTTGAGCTGCACGTCGGGTGAGGTGTTGATCACCCCGAGCGCGTTGGGGCCGACCACGCGCATCCCGTGGGCGCGGGCCTCGCTGACCAGACGCCGTTCGGAGACGACGCCGGCGCTGCCGACGTCCGAGAACCCGGCGGAGATGACGACGAGGGTCGACACGCCCTTCGACAGGCAGTCGTCGAGGACTTCCGACATGGACGCCGCCGGTACTGCCACTACCGCGAGGTCCACGGGATCCGGGATGTCCCTGACGCTCGGATAGGCGCGCACGGACTGCACCGACGTGGCATCGGAATTGACGGGGTACACGGGACCGGAGAACCCGTTGCCGATGAGGTTGCGCAGTACCGTGTGCCCGATCTTGCCCACCTGGTCCGAGGCGCCGATCACGGCGACGGAACTGGGGTTGAGCACACGCGCCAGACTCCGTGCCTCCGCCGCCGCCTCCCGCGAGTTCCGGACATTGGTCAAGGCCTCGGATGGGTCGATCGCGAACTCCAGGTGGAGAGTGGACCCATCGAACGAACGGGAGATCTCGTACCCGGCCCGCCGGAACACCTGGATCATCGACCGGTTCTCGGAGAGCACCTCGGCCTCGAAGTGGTCGATCCCGCATTCGGCCGCGGCGCCGGCCAGGTGCTCGAGGAAGATCGACCCCAGCCCACGCCCCTGATGCTGGTCGGAGATGGTGAACGCGACCTCGGCGAAGGTCGAGTTCGGCAGTCGCTCGTAGATCGCCATGCCGATGACCTCCGCGCCCAACTCGGCGACGAACGCCATCCGGTCGCGGTAGTCGACGTTGGTCATCCGGGCGAGTTCACGGTCGGACAGCACATCGTGCGATCCGAAGTAACGCAGGTAGCGGGTGCGCTCGGACAGGCTGGTGTGGAACCGGGAGATCTTCTCGGCGTCGTTGGGCAGGATCGGCCGCACGCGCACGGCCCGCCCGTCGGATCCGAGTACGTCCGCAGCCCACTCGTGGGGATAGCCCTCCGGGTACTCGTCGACGGAGGTGTCGGTCGACGCGTGCTCGGGTGGGTCCACCGCCGGGGTGGCGTCGGTCGGGTTCTCGGTCACCGTGTCAACGGTCTCGCGGTCGCCGGGGTGCGCCATGGGGTCCTCCAGGGACTGAGGGGTAGGGGGTCGATGAGTCTGTTGCAGCGCCGCCGGTCAGTCGCGGGGATCGTCCGGGTCGAGTCCGAGCAGGGGGTAGACCGAGCGGCGGGTGTCGAGGATCGACTGGTCGAGTCGGGCGAGCGAACGATCCATCTCCACCCCCCGATCGGATCCCGCGGGCTCCCATGGGGTGTAGCCGGGGGTCTCCCCGTCCCCCATCGTCTGCGGGACGCGGTCGGGGACGGTGAACCTGCCGGCCGCGGCCCGCCACTGGTCCGGGATCGCGGTCGCCGGGTCGAGCGGGACCCCCAGCACGGCAGCGATGAGGTGGGTCCACGACCGCGGGACCACCCGCACCAGTTCGTAGCCGCCCCCGCCGATCGCGATGAGTCTCCCTTCGCAGAGTTCGTCAGCCAGCGCCACGACCTCCAGATACGACTGCCGGTGACCGTCGACGGTCAACGAGAGGTCGGCGAGCGGGTCTTCACGGTGCGAGTCGCACCCGGCCTGCATGACGATGATCTGGGGTTCGAACGTCCGCAGCACTCCGGGGACCACGGCGTGGAAGCCCCGCAGCCAGAGATCATCGGTGACAGCGGGGAGGTACGCCAGGTTGACGGCGGTGCCCTCCGCGCGGCCGACACCGGTCTCCGACGCCCAGCCGGTGGACGGCCACAGGGTGGCTGGGTGCTGGTGCAGGGACACCGTCAGGACCCGCGGGTCCTCGTAGAACGCGGTCTGGACGCCGTCCCCGTGGTGGACGTCGATGTCGACGTAGGCGACGCGGTCGTACCCGTTGTCGAGCAACCAGCTGATCGCCACCGCCGCGTCGTTGTAGACGCAGAACCCGGCGGCGGCAGCGGGCATGGCGTGGTGCATCCCCCCGGCGACGGAGACCGCACGCGTCGCGGCCCCGCTGGCGATGGCCCGGGCGGCCGTCAGCGTGCCGCCCGCGACCGCCGCGCTGGCCTCGTGCATCGCCGGGAACGTCGGGTTGTCGGCCGTCCCGAGCCCGTGGCTCATCCCGACATGCTCACCGGGCGGCAGGTCGCCGGCGGCCTTGACGGCGTCGATGTAGCGGGAGGTGTGGACCCTCAGTAGCTCGTCCTCGCTGGCCGACCCGGGGTCCAGCAGCTCGACACCCTGCAGGACGCCGAGCTCGGTCGCGAGCGACATGGTCAGATCGAGCCGCCGTGGACTCATCGGGTGGTCAGCGGAATGCCGGTACTCCAGCAATGACGGACTCCACACGACCTTCGCCGCGACGCCGTCCCCGATCCCGGCCATAGCCACCGTCCTCCCGTGGGCCGGGTCGTTCCCGGCCCGAGCACCCCGAGCGAGCAGTGGGGCACGTCACCCGTGAATCTACGCGTGTGGCACCGGGCCCGGCCCCCGATTGTCCGCTCTCCACCCCGGTCGGTGGCCCGACGGTAGTCTCGGAGGCAGAACCCTGACGGCGCCCGCGCCTGCGGGGAGTCGCACACCTATCGACGATCCGACCGTGGAGGACTGCAGCGTGAAGGACCTGGTGGACACCACCGAGATGTACCTCCGCACCATTTACGAACTCGAGGAGGAAGGCGTGATCCCGCTGCGGGCGAGGATCGCCGAGCGCCTCGAGCAGAGCGGGCCGACCGTGAGCCAGACCGTCGCGCGGATGGAGCGCGACGGGTTGGTCCTCGTGGCCCCCGACCGGCATCTCCAGCTCACCGCCACGGGCAGGGAACTCGCGGTGGGTGTGATGCGTAAGCACCGCCTCGCCGAGCGTCTCCTGGTCGACGTGATCGGACTGGAGCTCGAGAAGGTCCACGCCGAGGCGTGCCGCTGGGAGCACGTGATGAGCGACGACGTCGAGCGGCGGCTCATCGAGGTCCTCGATGACCCCCGGACCTCTCCCTACGGCAACCCGATCCCCGGGCTGGAGCGGATCGGGTACCCCGCCTCCGCCCTCGACGACCCCAACCAGATCAGGCTCTCGGCGCTGGAGAGCGACGTGGCCCACCGGGTCCGGATCCGGGCGATCGGTGAGAACGTGCAGATCGACACGGAACTGATCTCCGAGCTCCGGGCCTCGGGCGTCGAACCGCTCAGAACCGTCACCGCCACCCGCCGCGGGCACCTCGTCGAGCTCGACTCCGGTGAGGGGCGCACGGTGGAACTCGACGGCGACCACGCCCACGCGATCCAGGTCGAGATCGTCTCGTGAAGCTGCTCGTCACCGGCGGCGCCGGGTATGTCGGCGGGGTCTGCGCGACGGTCCTGATCGAGCGCGGTCACGAGGTGGTGGTGCTCGACGACCTGTCCACGGGTAACCGGGACGGGGTTCCCGAGGGGGCGACGTTCGTCGAGGGGGACGTGGCCGTACGCGCGCCGGAGGTTCTCGACTCCTCGTTCGACGGTGTCCTGCACTTCGCCGCGCGTTCCCTCGTCGGCGAGTCCGTCGAGAAGCCCGGGGAGTACTGGCAGGGCAACGTCGTCACGTCCCTGGCCCTCCTCGACGCGATGCGTGAGTCCGGGGTGGGCAACCTGGTGTTCTCCTCCACCGCCGCCACCTACGGCGAGCCCGAGCAGGTCCCCATCACCGAGGACATGCCCACGCGTCCGACCAACACCTACGGGGCCACCAAACTCGCGATCGATCACGCCATCACGTCGTACGCCACCGCGTACGGTCTCGCCGCGACCAGCCTGCGCTACTTCAACGTCGCCGGGGCCTATCACGGTGCGGGCGAGAACCGGGTCGTGGAGACCCACCTCATCCCCCTCGTGCTGCAGGTCGCGCTCGGCCATCGCGCCGATATCAAGGTCTTCGGTGACGACTGGCCCACCCCCGATGGCACGTGCATCCGCGACTACATCCACGTCGCCGACCTCGCCGACGCCCATCTGCTGGCGCTGGAGACCAACACTCCTGGCACCCACCGGGTGCTCAACCTGGGCAGCGGTGAGGGGTTCTCCGTCCGTGAGGTCATCGACGTGTGCCGGGAGGTCACCGGACATCCCATCCCCGACGTCGTCGCCCCACGTCGCGCCGGCGACCCGGCGGTGCTCGTGGCCTCCAGCGCCCGGGCGATCGCCGAACTCGGGTGGAACCCCTCCCGCACCGACCTGCGTACGGTCGTCGAGGACGCCTGGGCGTTCACCGAGGCGCTCGGCGACCGCGCGCACTCGGCTCCGCGCTGACCCGGAGCGGCTCAGGCGGCCGCGGCCACCTGCCTGAGCCGTTCCGGAGACAGGCCCGCGTGCAGGCTGTCGATCAGGAGCCGGGCGAGGG
>NZ_JAALDN010000099.1 GCF_014144855.1 Dietzia maris
GGCGGCGATCCCGCGAACGGTGACTCGTCGGGCGGCGGCTCAGACGGCGGCGGCCGGGGAGCCACCGAGCTCGACGAGGCGTCCGCCCGTGAACGCGCGATGCGGGCCCGCTACGGCGACCGCAACGACGCCGAGCAGCGCAGGGCTTTCCGCCGAGCGGACCGCCTCCGGACCTGACCACCTACGCCGAGCCCTCGGCACCGGGTGCGGTCGGTTGTCATCGGTCGGTCTTCATCATCGGTGCGCGCGGAGGGAATCGAACCCCCGACCGCTGGTGTGTAAGACCAGAGCTCTAACCGCTGAGCTACGCGCGCGTGCGCACCGACGCGTCGATCGCGCCGGTGCGGTCAGATTATCCCACCCGGGACAGCGCCCCACCCCGGGGCGCACGAGGGGTCCGGGGTGCCGCGATCACTTGCGGGGCATGCTGTTCTTCCGCAGGGCGAGCCGGCTTCCGGCCCAGTCCCCGAGCGCGGCGGTGCGCGTCTGCAGCATCCCCGCGGTCTGGGCGGACTCCGCGATCACTGCGGGCACCACATGCCCGTCGAGCCCTGTCTTGGGGGTGAGGACCCACACCGAGCCGTCGTCCGCCAGGGGGGTCATGACGTCCATGAGTCGGTCGACCAGGTCGCCGTCACCGTCCCTCCACCAGAGCAGTACCGCGTCGACCACCTCATCGGTGTCCTCCTCCAGCAGCTCTGATCCGACGGCGTCCTCGACGGCCTCGCTGATCGACTCGTCACAGTCGGAATCCCATCCGACCTCCTGAACGAGCATGCCCTCCGTCAGTTCGAGCTGACCAGCTACCTGGTCCGCTCCGTCCTGCTGGTTCGCCGCGGCGACCACCGTGGTGTTCCTCCCTCTACTCCGTCGTGCTACTTCTCGGGTCTTTCGCTGACCAGGAACACTACCCGCGCACACCCGCCGGGGAAACGACTACCGCCCATTTGGCGGTGTGTCGGCTCAGGCGACGGTGTCGCGCGTCACGCTTTGGGGCACAATCGGAACCGGTGGGCCTACGGTGGCCCGCCCCGAGCCCGACGCGATCCGCCCACACCTGCGGGCCGCGGCCCGGGCCCGACGATGTACCACGACATGTGGTGGCCCCACCGGGCGTCCACGGTACGAATCACAGAAGTGAGGACGATACGCATGAGCGGAAACGAAGGCCCACGGGACGGGACCGCACCCACCAACGTGCCGATTCTCCGGGAAGGGGTCGCCTCCTACCTGGCGGACTCCGACCCCGAGGAGACCCAGGAGTGGATGGACTCGCTCGACGGCCTGCTCGCCGAGGCCGGGCCCGAGCGCGCCCGTTACCTCATGCTGCGTCTCCTCGAGCGGGCCTCCAAGCAGCGTGTTCCGCTGCCCGCCCTCACGTCCACCGACTATGTCAACACCATCCCCACGAGTCTCGAGCCGGAGTTCCCCGGCGACGAGGCGGTGGAGCGGACCTACCGTCGATGGATCCGGTGGAACGCCGCCATCATGGTCCACCGCGCCCAGCGGCCCGGGATCGGCGTGGGCGGTCACATCTCCACCTACGCCGGGGCGGCCCCGCTCTACGAGGTGGGGTACAACCATTTCTTCCGCGGCAAGGACCATCCCGGCGGCGGCGACCACATCTACTTCCAGGGCCACGCCTCCCCGGGCATGTACGCCCGGGCCTACCTCGAGGGCCGGTTGCGGGAGCAGGACCTCGACGGGTTCCGGCAGGAGAAGAGCCATCCGGGGCGTTCACTCCCCTCCTACCCCCACCCCCGCTCGCTGCCCGAGTTCTGGGAGTTCCCCACGGTCTCGATGGGTCTGGGGCCGATCAACGCCATCTACCAGGCACGGTTCAACCGCTACCTCCACAACCGCGGCATCAAGGACACGTCGCAGCAGCACGTGTGGGCGTTCCTCGGTGATGGTGAGATGGACGAGGTCGAGTCGCGCGGCGCGCTGCAGATCGCCGCGAACGACGCCCTCGACAACCTCACCTTCGTCATCAACTGCAACCTCCAGCGTCTCGACGGGCCGGTCCGAGGGAACGGCCAGATCGTCCAGGAGCTGGAGTCGTACTTCAGCGGCGCCGGCTGGAACGTCATCAAGGTGGTCTGGGGTCGCGAATGGGACGCCCTGTTCGACAAGGACACCGAGGGCGCGCTCGTCTCGCTGATGAACTCGGTCTCCGACGGCGACTACCAGACCTTCCGCGCCAACGACGGCGCCTGGATCCGCGAGCACTTCTTCGGCCGCGACCCCCGCACCGCCAAGCTCGTCGAGGATATGACGGACGACGAGATCTGGGCGCTGCGCCGCGGCGGGCACGACTACCGCAAGATCCACGCCGCGTACAAGGCGTCGCTCGAGCACACCGGCCGGCCGACGGTCATCCTGGCCCACACCATCAAGGGCTTCGGACTGGGCCAGAACTTCGAGGGCCGCAACGCGACCCACCAGATGAAGAAGCTGACGCTCGACGACCTCAAACTGTTCCGCGACAAGCAGCAGATCCCCATCACCGACGAGGAGCTGGAGGCCGATCCGACCCAGCCGCCCTACTACAACCCGGGGCCGAACTCGCCGGAGATCCGCTACATGCTGGACCGCAGGTCCGCCCTCGGCGGGCACGTCCCCGAGCGGCGCCAGACCTTCACCCCCCTGGCCGTGCCGGGCATCGACGCCCTGAAGTCACTCCGCAAGGGGTCGGGTAAGCAGGCCGTCGCCACCACCATGGCGCTCGTGCGGACGGCCAAGGAGCTCATGCGCGACGAGTCCCTGCGCGACCGTTTCGTGCCGATCATCCCCGACGAGGCCCGCACCTTCGGCATGGACTCGTGGTTCCCCACCCTGAAGATCTACAACCCGCACGGGCAGAACTACACCTCGGTCGACCACGACCTCATGCTGAGCTACAAGGAGGCCAAGGACGGCCAGATCATGCACGAGGGCATCAGCGAGGCGGGGTCCGTCGCCGAGTTCACCGCCGCCGGGACCGCGTACGCGACCCACGGCCAGCCGATGATCCCTCTGTACATCTTCTATTCCATGTTCGGGTTCCAGCGCACCGGCGACGGCATCTGGGCCGCCGCCGACCAGCTCGCCCGCGGCTTCCTGCTGGGCGCCACCGCCGGCCGCACCACGCTCACCGGCGAGGGCCTGCAGCACATGGACGGCCACTCCCCGCTGTTGGCCGCGACCAACCCGGGGATCATCTCCTACGACCCGGCGTGGGCGTACGAGGTCGCCCACATCATGCGCGCGGGCATCGAGCGCATGTACGGCCCCGGCGCGGCCAACGAGACCGAGACCGACGGCATCGACCGCAACGTGTCGTACTACATCACCCTGTACAACGAGCCCGTTCCGCAGCCGGCGGAGCCCGGGGACCTGGACGTCGACGCCCTCCTGCGCGGTCTGTACCGCTTCCGCGCGGCGGAGGCCGGGAGCCACAAGGCCTCCATCCTCGCGTCCGGCGTGGCGATGTATGCGGCGGTCGAGGCGCAGAAGATGCTCGCCGACAAGTGGGACGTCGCGGCCGACCTGTGGTCGGCGACCTCGTGGACGGAGCTCGCCCGTGACGGGTTCGAGTGCGAACGCCACGAGCTCCGCCACCCCGATCAGCAGCCGCGCATCCCGTTCGTCACCGCGGCACTGGCGTCGGCCGAGGGGCCGAAGGTCGCGGTGAGCGACTTCCAGAAGGCGGTTCCGGACCAGATCCGCGCCTGGGTCCCCGGGGACTTCACCGTCCTCGGATGTGACGGCTTCGGGTTCTCCGACACCCGGCCCGCCGCCCGCCGCTTCTTCAACACGGACGCCGAATCGATCGTCGTGGCCGTCCTCGCGGGCCTGGCCCGCGAGGGGACCATCGACAAGACCACCCTGCTCGAAGCGGCGCGTCTGTACCGGATCGACGACGTCATGGCCGCCCCCGAGCCGACGACGGACCCCGGAGTGGCGTGACAGACATGGCCGACCCCGGGACCGGGGAGAGGGACGCACAACCCGTCCGGCGACGCTCCGCGACGCCGCCGGACGATCGTCCCGTCTCCGATGCCCTGCTCAAGCGCATCACCCGGTACTCGGGGACCCTGTCGACCGAGGCGGTCCGCGCGTTGGAACAGGATCTGGCGTTCTTCGCCGAGTTGTCCGCCGACCAGCGGGCCGAGATCCAGCTGATCATCCAGAGCGCGGTGCGCGACTTCGTCACCTGGATGCGCAACCCCGAGGCTCCGCACACGGACACCATCGCGGGGTTCAAGTTGCTCCCCAAGGGGCTCGGCCAGGGGCTGACCCTGCAGCAGACGGTCCAGCTCGTCCGGTCGACGTGTGAGTACTTCGAGCTGGTGATGCCCCGGATCACCCACAACGAGCGCCAACGCGGACTCATGATCACCGCGGTGCTCAAGTTCGGCCGTGAACTCGGCTTCACCGCGGCGGCGGTCTACGCCGCCGCCGCGGAGAACCGGGGAGCCTGGGATACCCGAATGGAGGCGATGCTGGTCGACGCCGTGGTCCGCGGCGATCGTCATGCCGACCTCGCCTCCGGGGCCTCGGCCCTGAACTGGGACCCCACCACTGCGGCGACGGTGATCGTCGGCAGGCCCCGTGAAGAACTGGGACTGGCGTCGGTGCCCGCCGCCCACAAAGCCGCGGTCGCGGCCGGCCGGCACGCACTGGCCGTGGTTCAGGGCGCGCGCCTCGTCGTCATCCTCTCCGGGGAGCTCGAGTCCTCCTCCGCGGTCCCGGCCGAAGTCCTCGACTCTTTCTCACCCGACGCGCCGGTCGTCGTCGGGCACACGGTGAGCTCCCTCGCCGAGGCCCCGGACAGCGCGACCGAGGCGCTCTCCGGCGTGGCGGCGGTCTGTGGCTGGCCCGGCGCCCCCCGACCGGTCGCGGCGATCGATCTCCTGCCCGAGCGGGTCCTCGCCGGCGACCGGGGCGCGGCGACGATGTTGGTCGACCGGGTCGTCACACCGCTGAGGGGCGCAGACACCTCGGTCGAGAACACCCTCCGGGCCTATCTGGACTCCGGTGGGCACGTCGAGGCGTGTGCCCGCGAGTTGTACGTCCATCCCAACACCGTGCGATACCGCCTCAAGAGAGTGAGTCAAATCACCAAATTCGATCCACTTAACGCGAGGGACGCTTTTGTCCTGAGAATCGCCCTCGTCCTCGGGAAGTTCGCCGACCGAAGCACTCAGGAGTCGTAATCAATCACTCCCGTAACAGGGTGTAACGAAACCGAACCGTCCGGAGATGGACGACCAGCCAGCTCGCCATTTGTGGGAAGCGCACAAAATCCTGGCTGTGTTTCTGGCTTGGGGAACATCATCCTAAGAGGGGCCGGGCGTGTTCTCTGATACCCGTGCTTTGCCTTACTGCCCCTGGACAAGGGTCTCAGAAAGCCGGGATGCTCGCGCCCTGGCTCGAGTTGCCCGGTGCCTCGGACCGTCTCGACGAGTGGTCCGCATCGAGCGGACTCGACCTCGAGCGTCTCGGCACGACTGCGACCCTGCAGGAAATCACCGACACCGCGGTGACCCAACCGCTCGTCGTCGCCTCGGCCCTGCTCGGTGCCGCCGAGTTGCGCCGGCGCGGCCAGGTGCCCTGCGACACGATGGTGGCCGGCCACTCGATCGGCGAGATCGCCGCGCTGGCGATCGCCGGGGTGGTGTCGGAAGCCGACGCCCTGCGTCTGGCGTCCGTCCGCGGTGCCGCGATGTCCCGGGCGTGTGCCGAGCGCCCCACCGGCATGATCGCGGTGCTGGGCGGGGTCGAGGCCGATGTCCTGCTGTCGCTGGACACCGCCGGGCTGCAGCCGGCCAACCGTAACGGCGCGGGCCAGATCGTGGCCGCCGGCCCGCTCGAGGCCTGCGACGCCCTGGAGCAGAATCCACCGAGCCGGGCGCGACTGCGCCGGCTGGAGGTCGCCGGGGCGTTCCACACCCACCACATGGCCTCCGCCGTCGACGAGGTCCGCGACCTGGCCGACACGATCGAGGTCAACGACCCGGAGCTGACGCTGGTCTCCAACGCCGACGGCATGGTCGTCACCTCAGGTCGCGACGCCCTCGACAGGGTCGTCTCCCAGATCACCCATCCCGTCCGGTGGGACCTCTGTACGCAGACGATGCTCAAGTTGGGCGTCGATGCGTTCATCGAGCTGCCGCCCTCCGGCTCACTCGTCGGGTTGGCCAAGCGCATGATGCGTGACGTTCCCCGGTACGGCGTGACCACCCCCGAGGACCTCGAACTCGCCCTCGAGTCGGTCCCCGCACTCAGCGGCGCCTGACCGCTCCTCCCACCCCCGATCGTCGGCCCCGGCCGGCGATCGCGACCAGACCATCCGTCGCGCCCGCCGGGCACGGCACCACCCATCAGAAAGGGACACCACATGGCACGCACCGAGGCCGAGATCATCGCAGGACTGGCGGAGATCGTCGAGGAGGTCACCGGGATCGAACCCTCCGAGGTGACCCCGGAGAAGTCCTTCGTCGACGATCTCGACATCGATTCGCTCTCCATGGTGGAGATCGCCGTGCAGACCGAGGACCGCTACGGGGTGGAGATCCCCGACGAGGACCTCGCCAAGTTGCGTACTGTTCAGGACGCGGTCGACTACATCCAGAAGCTCGACCAGAGCTGACATCCGGCCCCGTGTGCCGGGGCGGGGACGCAGTCAGGGCCGAAGGTGCGGTCGGTGCACCACGTCGAGCCCGCGTCCCCTCCCCCACACAGGGCCCAGCAATGATCACCTCGCTCACCGCGGGGTGCCGGGCGGGAGGTCCGGACCGGGACGGGGGTCCCGATCCGAACGCCGATCGCCCACAAGCCAGTCCGGGGGTCCATCGCAGGCGCGCTCTCCCTCCCAGGGACGCGCGCCGAGGAAAGGACTGCACATATGACCATCACCAGCCCTGTTGACCAGAACACCCAGATCGACCCTCGAGATCCCGTCGTCCGGCTCGAGAACCTCTTCGACCCGGCTTCGCTCGAGTTCATCACCGAGCCCGACGCCTCCGGCGCCATGGCCGCACGCGGCCTGATCGACGGCGAACCCACCATCGCGTACGCGACGGACGCCACTGTCATGGGTGGCGCCATGGGCCTGGACGGGTGCCGGCACATCGTGCACGCCATCGACGTGGCGATCGACGAGCATCTGCCCGTCGTCGGCGTTTGGCACTCGGGTGGGGCGCGACTCGCGGAGGGCGTCGAGGCGCTGCACGCGGTCGGCCTCGTATTCGAGGCCATGGTCCGCGCATCGGGCCACGTGCCCCAGATCTCCGTCGTGCTCGGGCCCGCCGCCGGCGGCGCCGCCTACGGCCCCGCGCTGACCGACGTCGTCATCATGGCGCCGGCCGGCAAGATCTTCGTCACCGGTCCCGACGTGGTCCGCTCAGTCACCGGCGAGCAGGTCGACATGGAGGGCCTGGGCGGCCAGGACGTGCACCACCGCAAGTCGGGGGTGTGCCACATTGCCGCGACCGACGAGCGCGATGCCCTGCACCGGGCGCGTCGTCTCGTGACCCTGCTGTCCGCGCAGGGTGAGTTCGACCCGCGTGCCCTCGAGGGCGATCACACCGATCTTGCGGGCCTGCTCCCCGACTCACCGAAGCGCGCGTATGACGTCCGTCCTCTCGTCCACGGGTTGCTCGACTCCTCGGAGCTCGACGGCAGCACCACCTTCGAGGAGCTGCAGGCCAAGTGGGCCCCCAGCATCGTGGTGGGCTTCGGCCGGATGTCCGGCCGCACCGTGGGTGTCATCGCCAACAATCCGCTGCGGTTGGGCGGTTGCCTCAACTCGGAGTCCGCGGAGAAGGCCTCACGGTTCGTCCGGCTCTGCAACGCCTTCGGCGTGCCGCTGGTCGTGATCGTGGACGTCCCCGGTTACCTGCCCGGCGTCTCGCAGGAGTGGGACGGCGTGGTGCGCCGCGGCGCCAAGCTGCTGCACGCGTTCGCCGAGGCCTCGGTCGCCCGGGTCACGCTCGTCACCCGCAAGATCTACGGCGGTGCCTACATCGCGATGAACTCGCGCGCTCTCGGAGCCTCCGCCGTGTTCGCCTGGCCCGACGCCGAGGTCGCGGTGATGGGCGCCAAGGCCGCCGTCGGCATCCTCCACAAGCGCACCCTCGCGGCGGCACCCGAGGACGAGCGGGAGGCGCTGCACGACCGTCTGGCCGATGAGCACGCGGCCATCGCCGGTGGCGTGGGGCGCGCGGTCTCCATCGGTGTGGTCGACGAGGTCATCGAGCCCACCGACACCCGCCGACGCATCGCCGAGGCGCTGGACGCGGCCGCGCACACCCGCGGCCAGCACAAGAACATCCCGCTGTGACCTGACCCCGGCCGGAGCACTTTCGGCAGATCCGCACCCGACGACTGCGCCCCCTCCCCGATCTGACGGGAGGGGGCGCAGTCGTGTCCCGGGACGACGCGGTGGCCACCCGCAGCCGGTGCCGGGTGCCGCCAGCGTGTCGCGCACACGAGTCAGCGCCCGCCCCGAGAACTGGGGCGGGCGCTGTCCGGAGTGCGGGAGTGCGGTGGTGCGGTGGGTCAGCCGACCCGGGAGAGCCAGGTGACCTCGGCGGCGGCCGGGTGGCCGCGCAGCGGTTCGAGGGCGCGGTCCCAGGCGGCGCCGAGCTCGTCCTCCACCGCGGCATGGAAGGCGGCGGGTCCGGCCTTCATGAGATGCCGGAGCCGGTTCTCGCTGAGCACCACGTCGCCACTGGCGCCCGTCTGCCCCCGCCACATCCCGAGTTCGGGCGTGTGGGAGAAGCGTTCGCCGTCGACGAGGTCGCTCGGGTCCTCGGTGACCTCGAAAGACAGCATCGACCACTTGGCCAGCGAATCGGCCAGACGCGCGCCGGTGCCGACCGGGCCGATCCAGTCGACGATCGCTTTGCGAGCGCCCGGCTGGGCCGGCTGGTCCTCCCAGCGCATGGCTGAGTTGGCGTCGAGCGTGGCTGCGAGAGCCCACTCGACGTGAGGGCATAACGCGGTAGGCGCGGCATGGATGAACACCACGCCGGTCGTCGTATCCGCGAGATAGTTATGGTCAGACATCACTTCACTCCCGACTCACTGAGGGACGTCTTCCCCAACGACCTCACGAAATCGTGTGAATGATGTTGCTTCTGTTGTTTGTAGTTAACACTGTGCCTGAAGTGATTGAATTACACCAGCGACACTTCTCGACTCTCAGCAAAGTTACAGCACGGTGATTCCCGCGCCCGGCACGAGTGCGGGCGTGTCGCGGGTGGCGGACTCACCCCCCGAGCGAGTCCTCTTCGCGCGAACGCCGGGTTGCCGCATCGACCACCCTGTCGGACAGTTCCGGCCACAGCGGCTTGGCCCAGTCGCCGAAGTCGCGGTCGGTGAGCACGATCAGCGCCGTGGAGATCTCCGGTTCGACCCACAGCAGGGTCCCGGACTGCCCGAAGTGCCCGAAGGTCGCGGGCGAATTGTGCTGCCCGGTCCAGTGGGGGTGCTTGGCGTCGCGGAGTTCGAAGCCCAGGCCCCAGGGGCACGGCTTGTGCATGCCGTACCCGGGCACGATCCCGTCGAGGCCGCGGAACTGTTCGGTCACGGCCTCCTCGAGGGTCTCGGTCGCAAGCAGCCGCGGGGCCACGAGCTCGCGGGCGAACGCGATGAGGTCGGCCAGGCTGGCGGAGGCCCCGTGCCCGGCGGAGCCCTCGAGCGTGGTGGACTCCATGCCCAGCGGCTGACACACAGCCTCGTGGAGGTAGTCGCCGAACGCGATCCCGGTGGCGTCGGCGATGTGGTCGGCCAGCACCTCGAACCCGGCCGAGGAGTAGATCCGCCGTTCCCCCGGCTCCGCGCGGACCTTGTCGCGGTCGGCGAAGTCCAGCCCCGAGGAGTGGGCGAGCAGGTGACGCACCGTGGACCCCTCGGGCCCCGCGGGGTCATCGAGGCCGATGGCCTCCTCCTCGACGGCCAGGAGCGCGGCCACCGCGACGAGGGGCTTGGTCACCGAGGCCAGGCGGTACACGCGGGTGTCGTCGCCGTGGACCGCGAGGGCGCCGTCGGGGCCGACCACCGCGGCCGAGACGGTGTCCACCGGCCAGTCCGCGACCACCGACAGTGCGGTGGAGAGCCTGTCTCGATCGAACTCGTTCGACATCGGTTCCTCTCTGGTTCGCGTGCGACCGGCGGCGCCGGTGTCCGTGACGGCCGCGCCGGTGAGGTGTGGCGTCCGTGCGAGCCAGTCTGTCAGGTCGGGCCGGGCGCCGCGGTCAGGTCCGCGGCACGTCGCGACGCCGAAAGCCGGCCAGCCCCACGGCGACCAGCACGACTGTCACCGTGAGGAGCACGGCCACGCCGATCGCGTTGACGGGGCCGACGGGCGCGGTGCCCACCGCGCCGAACGGGGACAGGCG
>NZ_JAALDN010000009.1 GCF_014144855.1 Dietzia maris
GCCGCGTCGTCGGACGGGGCGTCATCGGAGCCGCACCCGGCGAGCGCGAGGGGCGTGGCGAGGGCGAGCACCCCCAGGGCGGTGCGGACGGTCGGGCGGCGGCGGGCGGATCCGGTGAGGTGCATGGGACGAACCTACTTCTTCCGCCGGCCCGGGTGGGCCGCGGCGCGTGCTGGACTGGGCATCACGCCCCCGACGGGTACGATCGACCCGGCTTTCCTGCCCGCCGTGCGGGCAGGGCGAGGCGCAGCAAGGCTGATGAGGGCGGCCCCCGGCCGTCGGGACGGGGACTGGCACACATGGAACACCACGGCCACCACGAACTGATCGACGAGATCGAGCGGTCGGTCGTCGCGCTCTCCGCTCCACGTGGCCGGGAATGCCTCCAACGCATCATCCTGCCGCGGGCCGGTGAACCGCTCGACGTGCGCTCGCTCTACCTCGCCGAGGCGCCCACCAACGTCCGGCGCGCGCACTCCTCCGCCCGGACCTCCCTGCGGATCGGGGCCGACTCCGAGGTCTCGTTCGCCACCTACTTCAACGCGTTCGCCGCGGCGTACTGGCGGCGCTGGTCCGTCCTCGGCGAGGTCGTCCTCCGGTTGACGGTGCGCGGTTCCGGTCGCGTGGACCTGTACCGCTCCAAGATCGACGGCTCGCGGATCGCGGTCACCGGTGACGTCGTCGGCGAACCGGGCCGCGCCGACCAGGTGACGACGGTCGAGTTCGTCTGCGACCTGGGCCCGTTCGAGGACGGCGGCTGGATCTGGTTCGACCTCACCTCCGACACGGACGTGGAGTTGCTCGCCGGCGGGTGGTACTCCTCGGTCGACGCACCGCCCACGCGTCCCGACGCCCGCCCGGACGGCACGCCCGACCCGGCCGTACAGGTGCCCAACGACCGGCGGGTCACCGTCGGCATCCCCACGTTCAACCGGCCCGGCGACGCGGTGGCCGCGCTGCGGGCACTGACCTCCGATCCCGAGGTCGACGCCGTGATCGACGCCGTCCTCATGCCCGACCAGGGCGACCGCAAGGTCCGCGACGAGCCCGGCTTCGCGGAGGCGGCGGAGTTCCTCGGGGACCGACTCCACATCTTCGACCAGCCCAACCTCGGCGGCTCGGGCGGCTACAGCCGCATCATGTACGAGGCGCGCAGGCTGACCGATTCCCCGTACATCCTGTACATGGACGACGACATCGAGATCGAGCCCGACTCGATCCTGCGGGCCCTGGCGTTCGGACGCTTCTCCACGGTCCCGATGCTGGTCGGCGGGCAGATGCTCAACCTGCAGGAACGCAGCCACCTGCACACCATGGGCGAGGTGGTGGGCGCCCACGACTTCATGTGGACCGCCGCCCCGCACGCGGACTACGACTACGACTTCTCGCGCTACCAGCTGACGGACCGCGAGAACCCCAAGCCGCTGCACCGCCGCATCGACGTGGACTACAACGGCTGGTGGATGTGCCTCATCCCGCGCGTGGTCGCCGAGAAGATCGGGCAGCCGCTCCCGCTGTTCATCAAGTGGGACGACGCCGAATACGGGCTGCGCGCGCGGCAGGCCGGCCATCCCACCGTCACCATGCCGGGCGTGGCGATCTGGCACATGGCGTGGTCGGACAAGGACGACGCGATCGACTGGCAGGCCTACTTCCACCTGCGCAACCGCCTGGTGGTGGCGTCGATGTACCACGACGGCGACCACAGGGGCATCATGCAGTCCAGCCTCAAGGCGCTGGTCAAGCACCTGGTGTGCCTCGAGTACTCGACGGTCGCCATCCAGATCGAGGCCATCCGGGACTTCCTGAGGGGGCCGGAGGCCCTGTACGAACTGCTGCCCACCGCGCTGCCCAAGGTGCGCGCGATGCGGGCGGAGTTCCCCGACGCGGTGGTCATCCCGTCGGCCGTCGACCTGCCCGCACCGTCGGGTGGCCCGGCGGGCATCCACTCCGAGCCGAGGGGCCCGGTCCGCAAGGCGGTGGCGCTGGCGCGGGGCCTTGCCCACACCCTGAGCAGGGACGACAAGACGCACCACGAGGTGCCGCAGGCGAACTTCCCGCCGATCGAGGCCCGCTGGTACTCGCTCAGCAGGGTCGACGGCGCGACCGTCACCACCGCCGACGGTCGCGGGGTCGTCTACCGCAAGCGCGACCGCGACCTCGCCGCCGCCCTGTTCAAGGAGTCGGCCGCCGTGCACCGTGAGCTGTTCCGCCGGTTCCCGGAGATGCGCCGCCGCTACCGCGACGCCCACGCCGATCTCGTGACCAAGGAGGCCTGGGGCCGTGTCTTCGAATCCTGATCCGGTGGTGTCCGATCCCGCCGTGGAGATCCCCGTACCGACCGGCGAGGTCCGGTTGCTGGCGGCGATCCAGCGTCAGCTGTTGGCCGTGCCCGGTTCCCGGGAGGCGGCCGTGACGCTATCGCATGTCGGCGAGCACGCGCTGGGTTGGATGGCGGTCGCGGCAACGGGAATGGCCGTCGATCCGGCCCGCCGCGGTCGGTGGGCGATGGTCGGCCTCGGCAGCGTCGGCGCCCATGCCACCTCCGTCGTCGTCAAGCGCGTCATCCGTCGGCGGCGCCCGGACCACCCCGCGGTGACCGTCGGCGTCGGTACCCCCTCCAAGCTCAGTTTCCCGTCGTCCCACGCCACGTCGACCACCGCGTTCGCGCTGCTCGCGGGGTCGGTGGTCGGGGTCCCGGTGGCGCCGGCGCTCGTGCCGGTCATGCTGGCGTCGAGGTTGGTGCTGGGAGTCCACTACCCTTCGGATGTGTTCGCCGGAGCCGCGGTCGGCGCGGGCTGCGCTGCGCTCACCCGCGCCGTGTGGCCCTCGGCCGCCGTCCAGAGCGTGCTGCCCGAGACACTGCGCGACGGCGCGGCGGGCCCAGGCGTCACCCAGAACCGCGAGGAGAAGCGATGACCGATCAGTCCGGAGCGCCGGTGACCCGGGGCGGGGCAGACCACCACCTCCTCGGCGCCGAACCGCACACCGCCAACGAGATCGACGACATCGCCGAGGCGGAGGAGGATGCCAAGGGCGCGCCGCCCAAGAACCTCCTCGACGGCATGGTCAAGGCGCTCCGGCCGCGTCAGTGGGTCAAGAACGTCCTCGTCATCGCCGCGCCCGCGGCGGCCGGGTCCCAGACCCTCACCGACGGCAGCGTCCTGTTCTCGGTGTTCATCGCGTTCGTGGCGTTCTGCATGGCCGCCTCGAGCGTGTACCTCATCAACGACGCGTTGGACGTCGAGGCCGACCGCGCCCACCCGACCAAGCGGTTCCGCCCCATCGCGGCGGGCGTCCTGCCCGTGGGGTTGGCGTACGGCATGGCGGTGGTACTCATCATCGCGTCGATCGCGATCTCGGTGCTGCTGGCGCACCCGGCCCTGGCGATCGTCGTGGCCGTGTACATCGTCCTGCAGCTCATGTACTGCTTCGGGCTCAAGCACCAGCCGGTGCTCGACATCGCGTTCGTCTCCTCCGGCTTCCTGCTGCGCGCGGTCGCCGGTGGCGCGGCCGCCGAGGTCGACATCTCGCAGTGGTTCCTGCTGGTCATGGCGTTCGGTTCGCTGTTCATGGCCGCCGGCAAGCGCTACGCCGAGCTGAGCCTGCACCTGAAGACCGGCGCCAAGATCCGCAAGGCGTTGGAGAGTTACACCCCCACCTACCTGCGGTTCGTCTGGACGCTCTCGGCGACGGTGCTCGTGCTCTGCTACGCCCTGTGGGCGTACGACCGCGGCTCCGACCCGACGCAGCCGAACGGGGCGGCGATCTGGCTGCAGATCTCGATCGTGCCGTTCACCATCGCCGTCCTGCGCTACGCGGTCGACGTCGACGCCGCGCAGGCCGGCGAGCCCGAGGACATCGCCCTCGGCGACCGCGTCCTGCAGGTCCTCGCGGCGCTGTGGGTCCTCACCGTCGTGATCGGCGTCTATATCGTCCCGTCGATCGCCTGAGTCCGGCGGACGGACGATGTCGCAGGTGGCGGCGGCGCGCCGGTTCGGGCGCACCGGGGCGGTCTTCTGGACCGGGGTAGTGGTGGTGGTGGCGGTCTTCTTCGCCGGCGCCTGGCAGCGCCGGTGGATCGCCGACGACGGCCTCATCGTCCTGCGCACCGTCCGCAACCTCATCGCCGGCAACGGCCCGGTGTTCAACGCGGGGGAGCGGGTCGAGTCCAACACCTCCACGCTGTGGACGTACCTCATCTACGGCGTCCACGAGATCGTCGGGTACCGGCTCGAACTGGTCGTCCTGGGTGTGGCGCTCACGCTGAGCATGCTCGCGGTGGTGTTCGCGATGCTGGGCACCCGCGTGATGTACCGCGGCACCCGCCGCGCACCGGCCGGTGGGCCGATGGTGCTGCTGCCGTTCGGCGTGCTGGTCTACGTGATGCTGCCCCCGGCCCGCGACTTCGCCACCTCGGGTCTCGAGACGGGCCTGGTCATCTGCTGGATCGGCGCCATGTGGCTGGGGTTGCAACTGTGGGCCCGGGCGCCCCATCGTGAGGGCCGGTTGGGCTGCCTACCCACCCCGGGCACGGCCGCGATCGCCTTCCTCGCCGGGCTCGGCCCCCTGGTGCGCCCCGAGATGGCACTGGCCGCAGCGGCGTTCCTGGCGCTGATGGCCGTCGCCCACCAGTCGTGGCGTCACCTCGGGTGGCTGGTGGTGCTCGCCGGCACGGTCCCGGTGGTCTACCAGGTCTGGCGGATGTCGTTCTACGCGCTGCCGTACCCGCTCACGGCCGTGGCCAAGGACGCCGGCGGGTCGAAGTGGGACAAGGGCGCCGAGTACCTGTGGAACCTGCTCTCGCCGTACGTCCTGCTGGTGCCGCTGGCCGCCGTGCTCGTCGCGGGAATGGTCGCCCTCTGGGCCCGCCTCGCCCCCCGCCCCGGAAATCCGCTATTCCCGCTCCGGATCCGCTACCCGGATTGGAGTAGCAGATCCGGAGGGACGATAGCGGATCCGCGGGGCGCCGATGGTGGCGCCGCCGATGGTGGCGGCGATGGCGGGGGCGCCGACGACCACGACGCCGACGACCACGACGACGACGAGGGCGGTCGCCTGCCGCGGCTGCGCCGCCGGGCCCGCTCCACCCCGGTCGTCACGATCGTGTTCCTCGTGGTGGCACTGGTGATGCTGCTCTACGTCATCCGCGTCGGCGGCGACTTCATGCACGGCCGCGTGCTGCTGCCGTCTCTGTTCCTCCTGCTCCTGCCGGTCTCGGTGGTGCCCCTCCCCGTCGGTCCCGCCAGCGGGTCCGCGGAGGCCTCGGTGCGCCGGGTGGCGGTCCCGGCGATCGCGGCCGCGTGGCTCGTCGTCGTCGGCTGGGCGGTGACCGTCCAGGTCACCGAGAACCCGTTCCGGGAGGAACCGGAGTCGATCACGTCGGCGGGGATCGTCGACGAGCGCCAGTTCTACATCCAGCGGACCGGGCACAGGCACCCGTTGCTCGCCGAGGACTATCTGGACTTCCCCCGGATGCGGGCCCTGGTGAACGACGTCACCCGGAACCGGACCGGCGCGGTATTCCTCCCGGTGCCGGGGTTCCAGGACCGGTGGGACGTGGTGTCCTACGACCGACCGATGCCCGGGTTGGCACCGTTCGAGCTGCCGGAGGAGCCCCTCAAGACGGTGGTGTTCCTCAACCTCGGCATGACCAGCATGAACCTGCCGCTCGACGTGGACGTCTACGACACCGTCGGGCTCGCCTCGCCGCTGGCCGCGCACACGGACCGTATGGAGGACGGCCGGATCGGGCATGACAAGTTCCTGCCGTACGACTGGGTGCTCGCGCGCACCGGAGTCGTGGAGGACCCGGTCAACTTCCCGCGGTGGATCGACGTCAACTGGGTGAACCAGGCCGAGGTCGCGCTCCAGTGTCCCGCCACGCAGGCACTCATCGAGTCCTACACGGCCCCGTTGACCCTCGAGAGGCGCTGGTCCAACGTGGTGAATGCATTCTCATACGCCGAGTACAGGATCAACAGAATCCCTGCGTACGAGGTCCAGAGGTGCGGGCTGCCGATGCCGGAGGAAGTGGAGAAGTATCAGGGCACTCGGTAGTGTTGCGCACGCTGTTGTCTCGAAACGGTAACAGTCGGGGGTCGAAATGGTCCCCGACCTGTAACACCTGCCCCAAAGTGCGCGACAGTATCGATGAACTCGATGTCGCAGTTCCGGTCCTCCCCCTGGTGGGGCCGGTCCGATGAACGTCACCGATGCCCTCCCGGGCACCAGGAACGAACAAAGGAACACACGAATGTCCCACTCCACCCTCCGGCGCAGGTTCGCCGCCGGGCTCACCGCACTGGCGACGGCCGCAGGGCTCGTCGTCGGCGCCCCGGCCCTGGCCGGTGCCCAGGCGACCGAGCAGGGCTCGTCGGCCAGCCTCGGGTCCGCGG